>JAJAZK010000280.1 GCA_026785765.1 Rhodoferax sp.
AGGCTGCCCTGTTCAAACCCGCGCACCGACCCCAAGCCGCCGCCATAGAAGTTCTTGAACAGCGGGAAAGGCAAGCCAGACAAACCCTTGCCCCAACCGATGTCCCCATTAAACGCCAAGGTGAACTGCTTGTTGAGCGGGAAGAATTGCTGGTACTGGTAACTGCCAGTCAGGTATTTTGCATCGCCGCCCACGCCCCACTCCGCGTTGGCACGCTGGAACACGCCACTGTTTGGCACCAATGCGCTGTCACGCGAGTCGCGCGCCCAGCCCACCGTAAGTGGCAGGGTTGTACTGCTGAATCCAAACTGTTTCGCGTAATTGACGTAGGCATTGGGAAGATTGGTGCCCGGGACGATTTTCGTCTGTTCAGCGCCAGCCCCGAAGTAAACCGTGTCGATTTCGGTAAATGGCACGCCAAAACGCAGACTTCCGCCAGTGGTGACCAATTTGTAACTCGTGGTGTCGGTATACGGACTGATATTGCGGTGGTAGAGATCAATCGATCGTGACACACCATCGACCGTGAAATACGGGTCTGTCGTGTTGAAAACAATCGTCCGGTTAACCTTGCTGGTATTCAACTGTACGCCCAGTGAATTTCCGGAACCAAAGGCATTGTCCTGCCGGATCCCCGCCGTCAAGCCCAGTCCATCGCCACTGGAAAAACCAGCCCCGAGACTCAGGTTGCCGGTCGGTTTTTCTACAACAGCAATCGTGAGATCGACCTGGTCAGGGGAACCAGCGATTTCCTGCGTCTCTACCGAGACCTCCTTGAAAAACCCGAGCCGGTCGACTCGGTCGCGGGACAACTTGATCTTGTCGGCGTCGTACCACGCGGATTCGAATTGCCGAAACTCGCGGCGCACCACTTCGTCGCGCGTACGGTTGTTTCCCGCCACGTTCAAACGTCGCACATAGGCCCGACGGGAAGGTTCGGCCTGCAGAACCAGGGTCACCCGGTTGTTGACCCGATCCACTTCCGGCTTGGCCTCGACCTGGGCAAAGGCATAGCCAAAGCGCCCGAAATAGTCGGTGAAGGCCTTGGTGGTCTTCACGACCTGATCAGCGTTGTACGCTTCCCCAGGGCGGATGCTGACAAGGGTCTTGAATTCATCGTCCTTGCCGAGGTAATTGCCTTCAAGGCGCACCGCAGCAATAGCATAACGCTCACCCTCGGTCAGGTTCACTGCAATGTTGATGCCCTGTTTGTCTGGAGAGATCACGACCTGCGTCGAGTCGATGCGGAACTCCAGATAACCACGCGATAAATAATAGGATCGCAGCGTTTCCAAATCAGCGCTGAGTTTTGCGCGTGAATATTGGTCCGACTTCGTGTACCAGCTCAGCCATCCGCCGGTATCCAGATCAAAAAGGTTGCGCAAGGTGCTCTCGCCAAAGGCCTTGTTGCCAACGATCCGGATCTCCTTGATCTTCGCCCGTTGCCCCTCGGTGATCGAGAACGACAGGTTGACACGGTTGCGCTCTACTGGAGTAACCGTGGCGACTACCTCTGCCGCATACAGGCTACGGTTGATGTATTGTCGCTTGAGCTCCTGTTCGGCGCGGTCGAGCAAAGCCTTGTCGAACGGTCGCCCATCGGCCAGCCCGGCATCGCGCAAGGCGTTGCGCAGGGTCTCCTTGTCAAACTCCTTGTTGCCGCTGAAGTCGACTCCAGCAACCGTGGGGCGCTCCTCCACGATCACCACCAGCACGTCTTCGCTGACCTCAATTCGCACGTCCTTGAAAAGCCCCAGCGCAAAAAGCGCCTGGATCGCTGCCGCCCCCTTGGCATCGTCATAGGAGTCTCCGACCCTGACCGGCAAGGATGCAAAGATGGTCCCCGCCTCGACACGCTGCAAGCCTTCGACCCGGATATCCCGAACGGTAAACGGATCAACCGCCCAGACAGAACCGGAGAATATGCCTGCCGCTGCTGCCACCGCCGTCACGGCCCGGCTGAATCTTTTGAATTGCATTGTGAAACCAAGAATCCGGCTGGATCGGCCGTGCTGCTGCGAAGTTGCTAACCAAGTAATCTGGCAAGGTCGTTGTAAAGTGCGATGCCCATCATCATCATCAACACCGCGACACCACCGCGCTGGAGTCGTGCCATCCAGGCATCCGACACAGCCTTGCCAGTCACAGCCTCCCAAAGATAATACATCAGGTGCCCCCCATCGAGGACCGGCAGTGGCAGCAAGTTCAGCACCCCCAGGCTGACACTGATCAAGGCCAGAAACAACAAGTATTGTGTCAGACCCAAACTGGCCGATTTGCCAGCGTAATCGGCAATCGTCAGGGGGCCGTTCAGGTTCTTCAGAGACGCCTCGCCGGTCAGCATGCTTACAAGCATGCGCACGGTCAAAGTCGACACCTCCCAGGTCTTGACCAATCCATTCCAGGCGCCATCGAACACGCCATAGTGCACAGTGACCATTTCAGGCGGTCCACCAACGTATGCCCCGATCCGGCCGACGGCGGTCCCGTTCTCCTGCACCACGGCCGGAGTCACTGCCAGTTCAAGGCTGCGCCCTCCGCGATCAATCGTCCAGACCGACGCAACACCCTTACCGTCGCGCACCGAGCCTCGAATCTGGTCGCGCAATTGCTGGCCATCGACGACCACGCTGGCGCCAAACCGAAGCACACGGTCACCCTCCTTCAAACCGGCCCGCCCGGCAACGCCGTCGGGCAATAGTTGTCCCAGCACCGGCAGTGTCATCGGTCCGACCACACCAATCTGGCGAAACAGGGATGCGTCAACGTCCCGGATTGCCAGGCTGGCCAACGGCAACACCAGTTCGCGTTCGGCGCTTGTGCCTGCCGCCACTACCACCAGGCGCACATCCTGAGACTGCAATGCGCCCTGCGCCAGGCGCCAGCGCAAATCCTCGAATGACCGCACCACTGCGGGCGTTTCACCATCCAAACCAGCACGCAGCACAAGTTCACCCCCGGCAAGGCCAGCCCGCTGCGCCAGCGACGCCGCGGTTGGGCTGGCGAGGACCGCGCGCGCCTGCTGTACGCCACCCCAGTTCACCAGCGTGTACAACACCACGGCCAACAACAGGTTGATCAGCGGGCCGGCCGCAACGATCGCTGCGCGCCGTGCCAGGGGCTGGTTGTTGAACGCAAGGTGGCGCAACTCGGGCGCGACCGGGGCTTCCCGTTCATCAAGCATCTTCACGTATCCACCCAAGGGAAGCAGGCCAATCACGAACTCGGTTGGCGACCCCTTGGGTTGCCAGCTGAAGACAGTTTTGCCAAACCCAACCGAGAAGCGCAACACGCGAACGCCACAGGCAACCGCCATCCGGTAGTGGCCATACTCATGCACCGCTATCAACACTCCCAGAGCAACCACAAACGCCACAACAGTCAACATCATCGGCTCCCTCGCATATCAAACCTGCAGCCGGCGCACAATTGCGCCAGCCGCCTGGCGCGCTGCCTCGTCCAGCGCCAGCAGGTCGTCAAGACTGCCAACCGCCCCCGGCAGAACCTGAAACGTGGTGTCCATGTTCACGGTGTGGATCTGGTCGAAGCGCACCTTCCCCGCAAGAAAAGCCTCCACCGCGACCTCGTTGGCAGCATTGAGTACGGCGGTCGATCCGCTCGGCCCGGCCAGCGCCTGCCAAGCTAGCTGAAGGCCGGGAAAACGAGCCTTGTGCTCCAGCGTGTGGATCGACTCGAACGTCAGCGCCGGCAAGGCCGTGAAGTCAAGTGCAGCCGCGCCGGAGACCATACGCGTTGGCCACGACAAGCCGTAGGCAATTGGACCACGCATGTCGGCAGTGCCAAGCTGCGCCACCACCGAAGCATCGTGGTACTGCACCATGGAATGGATGACGCTCTGTGGATGGATCACGACATCAATCTGCGCCGGCGCCACACCGAACAGGTAGTGCGCTTCAACAACTTCGAGCGCCTTGTTCATCATCGTTGCGGAGTCCACCGAAATCTTGCGACCCATCACCCAGTTCGGATGTGCACAGGCTTGATCGGGCGTCACATCACGCAAAGTCGCCGGGTCGCGGGTGCGAAACGGTCCGCCCGATGCCGTAAGAATCAACCGGTCGATCTGTTGTGGCCAGGTGAGAGGGTCGTCGGGCAGCGACTGGAAAATCGCCGAGTGTTCACTATCGATCGGCAACAGGGTTGCGCCACCTTCTGCCACGGCGCGCAAGAATACGGCGCCGCCCACCACCAGTGCCTCCTTGTTGGCCAACAACAAGCGTTTGCCAGCACGCGCCGCCTGCATGCAAGCGGCAAGACCAGCGGCACCAACGATCGCCGCCATCACGATGTCGGCCCGCTCGTCGGCCGCGACACGTGCAATCTGTTCTGGCCCATACACCACTTCGGTCGGCAAACCCAGGTCTCGGCAGCGCGCCGCGAGGACCCGGCCGTGCGCAACGCTCGCCATGACCGCAACCACCGGACGAAAACGGACACATTGCTCAAGCAGCAAGTCGACCCTGGTCGAAGCCGTGAGAGCTAAAACCTCAAAACGTTCGGGGTGGCGGGAGATCACATCCAACGTGTTGACACCGATGGAACCGGTAGAACCCAGCACGACAACCCGTTCTGTCATGGCGCCACCAGCACGGAGTGCATCAACAAGGCGAAGGGAACGGTGGGCAGCAATGCATCCACCCGGTCCAGCACGCCGCCATGGCCAGGTAGCAGTGCGCTACTGTCCTTCGCACCTGCAACTCGCTTGACCAGCGACTCCATTAAGTCACCCACCACACTGATGGCGGCCAGAGCCAGGATAGACGCCAGCATAACCCACGGACCCACGGTCGCCAAACCGGAATACAGGCTCAGAACCGGGATCTGCCAATGCGCGTCGGCCCAGCGCCACGCAAAACCGAGCATGGCCACACCAAGCATACCGCCCCAGACGCCTTCCCAACTCTTGCCGGGACTGATAGCGGGGGCGAGTTTGCGGGCGACAATTCGACCGCCCCAGGTTCGACCGGCAAAATAGGCAAACACATCGGCGACCCACACCAGAACCAGTATTGAGAGCAGGAAGTTGATGCCCAGATTGCGCGCGCGCGCCACTGCAAGCCAGGCGACAAACAGAATCAACACCCCTAACAACAGACGCATCGCCCTCGGCAAGCCTGCCCAGGCTGGCGCACCGCGCAGCAACAACCACGCGCCGCCGACAACCCACAAGACGGTCGCGCCGAGCCAGAGCAAGCGCGGCGGCGCATCCAGCCAGCCGGCAGACCAGCCCGCCAAGCACAACAAACCACAGGCGAGCGACGCCGCCAGGGCGGGCGCCTGCCCATACCCTGCCAGGCGCGCCCACTCCCAGGTAGCGGCGACGATGAACAGCAGAGCCACTGCGGAGAATGGGACTGGTGATGAAAAAAACAAAGCCGGCAACAACACCAGCAGTAACACGGCTGCAGTAACTACACGTTGCCACAACATGGCATTGGGCTCAGGCGGCCCGCTGGTTATCCATGGCAGCCAACACCTGGGCCGAGGTCTTGCCGAAGCGACGCTCACGGCGCCGGTAGTCCAGCAGCGCGCGGTCGAGCGCGTGCTCGTCGAAATCGGGCCAAAGGGTATCGCAGAAGTACAGCTCAGAGTACGCCGCCTGCCACAGCAGGAAGTTACTGATGCGTTGCTCCGAACCGGTTCGGATGATCAGGTCTGGATCGGCGACCTGCCCCATCAGCATCTGCGCGCCAAGGCTCTCCTCGGTGATTTCCACACCATCTGCGGCAAGCTGTTGCGCGGCCTGCACAATGTCCCAGCGTCCGCCATAGTTGAAACAGACATTCAAACGCAAGCGCCGACCCATTGCCGTCGCCGCCTCAGCCCGCTGCAAGCCGTCGCGGACCACATCGGCCAAACTTACACGCTCTCCGACAAAACGCAGCAGCACACCATCCGCCACAAGCTGGGGAACCTCACGCGACAGGGCCAGCACCAGTAACTCCAACAGCCCTGATACCTCATCCTTTGGCCGATTCCAGTTTTCGGACGAAAACGCAAAGACCGACAACACCTGGATGCCGCGCACCGCGCAGGCCCGCACGCATTCCCGCAGGGCGCTGACGCCAGCCTTGTGTCCTGCCACCCGCGGCAGGAACCGGCGATTCGCCCAACGGCCATTGCCGTCCATCACGATGGCCACGTGGGCCGGTACCGGTTCTGCGGAGTTCATGGATGCCGTTGGCCCTGGACTACGGCGGTCATACCGACATGATGTCCTGCTCCTTGGACGCCACCAACTGATCTACTGCCGCGATATGGCGGTCTGTCACTTTCTGGATCTCGACCTCGGATCGTTTGTGGTCATCCTCGGACGCCAGTTTGTCCCGCACCAGTTTCTTGACCGTGTCGTTCGCGTCACGGCGCAAATTGCGCACCGCAATCTTGGCGCTTTCACCTTCGCCGCGTACTACCTTGGTCAACTCGCGCCGCCGCTCCTCGGTCATCGCCGGCATCGGCACCCGGATCAGGTCACCCATGGACGCCGGATTGAGTCCGAGATCACTCTCCCGGATCGCTTTCTCGATTTTTGCACCCATGCCCTTCTCCCACGGCTGGATGCTGATCGTGAGCGCGTCCAGCAGCGACACATTGGCAACCTGGCTGATCGGCAGCGTCGCGCCATAGTAGTCCACCAGCACCGAGTCGAGCAAAGCCGGATTGGCGCGGCCGGTGCGAATTTTGGTCAAGTTGTTCTTGAAAGCGGCGATGGTCTGATCCATCTTGGCTTCCATCGTTTTTCTGATTTCAGCAATATCCATCGTGCACTCCTCCAAGCCCCCCGCGACCGGTCGGCCCGCGCCGCGTCAGCCCATTGTCAGGCATACACCAAGGTACCTTCGTCCTCGCCCATCACGACCCGCTTGAGCGCGCCATGCTTGATGATCGAAAAAACCTTGATCGGCAACTTCTGGTCACGGCACAACGCAAACGCCGTTGCATCCATGATTCCCAGGTTTTTCGCCATCGCTTCGTCGAAGGATATGCGTTGGTAACGGGTGGCCAGCGGGTCTTTGCGAGGGTCCGCGCTGTACACCCCATCCACCTTGGTCGCTTTCAAAACGACCTCCGCACCGATCTCCGCGCCGCGCAAGGCAGCTGCGGTATCCGTGGTGAAGAACGGATTGCCGGTCCCGGCTGCAAAAATTACTACCTTACCCTCTTCCAGATACTGCAGCGCTTTCGGGCGCACATAGGGCTCCACCACCTGCTCGATCGAGATTGCCGACATCACACGCGCAGTCAAGCCGGCCTTGATCATCGTATCGCCCAATGCCAGAGCGTTCATCACGGTAGCCAGCATGCCCATGTAATCAGCGGTCGCCCGGTCCATGCCGACCGAACCACCGGCTACGCCCCGAAAAATGTTGCCTCCACCAATGACGACGGCAACTTCCACACCCATGCGGGTCACCTCGGCAATCTCGTTGACCATACGCACAATGGTGTCGCGATTGATGCCGAACTGGTCATCC
>JAJAZK010000281.1 GCA_026785765.1 Rhodoferax sp.
CCCCAGATCCAGATCACACCGAGCCACGATCACCTCATCCCCTGCGCTGCTCGCGCGGGCGACGATGTCGCCGGGGGGCGCGATGATGCAGCTGCCCGCGATCATGTCCACACCCTCTTCCAGACCGGCCTTGGCGATACCGATTACCCAGGCGCTGTTCTGGTAGGCGCCCGACTGCATGGACAACTCGTTGTGGAATTGTCCCAGCCGGTCATGGTCCGGCGCTGCCGGGTGGTGCACCGGCGTGTTGTAGCCGCAGAAAATCATGTCCACTCCCTGCAAACCGAGCACCCGGTACGACTCTGGCCAGCGCCGGTCGTTGCAGATGATCATGCCGGCCACGCCGCCCCAGGCGCGCCAGGCGCCAAAACCCAAGTCGCCGACCTCGAAGTAACGCTTCTCGAGGTTCTGGAACGGTGTCTGCTGCCTGTGGTCGGCATGCCCGGGGAGATGGATCTTGCGGTACTTGCCAAGGATGTTGCCGTTGGCGTCGACCAGGATGGACGTATTGAAGCGCCGCTTGCGCCCGGTGGAAAGATCGAGCTCGCAGTAACCGAGGTGAAAGCCGATCCCCAGACGGCGCGCTTCGTCGAATAGGGGCTGCGTCTGCGGCCCCGGCATGGCGTGCTCGAACCAGGCATCGACCTCTTCCTCGTCCGCAGTGAACCAGTGCGGGAAGAAGGCGGTAAGAGTCGCCTCCGGGTAGGCCACTACTTCGGCACCCATAGACTTGGCCTGGCGCATCAGCTCGATCAGGCGGCGCACCACGCTCTGGCGGTTTTCGCTGCGCGCAATCGGGCCCATCTGGGCCGCGGCAATGGTCAGGTATCGTGTCACGAATGCCTCCGGTTACAGGGTCGGTCAGGATCAGGGGGCGGCTGCCAAACTGGCACGGCATCACCGGTTGGCACTGAAGCCGCCGCCGTTCCCGCTGTAGTCACTCGACGTCGGTCGCCAGGTGCGCCACGCAGTCACCCCGTTCGACCCGGCCGAAGTGGCGCTGGCAGACCACCATGCCGTCGCGGCGAAAGTAACACGGCACTGGCGCGCGTGCCGGGTTGTCGACAAAGTGGATCAGCCCGGCCAGGTCGCCCTTTTTGATTTCTGCGCCCAGATCGACCGCCGGTTCGAGCAACCCGGCTTCGGTCGCGTATACATAGTGGGCCTGGCTTGACACCGCCATGAAACGGATGTCGGTGGTCGGCGCGGCCGGTGTGGCGCCCGGCAAGACACCGGCGAAATGCAGGAAGTTGTGCACGCCGCGGTCCAGCATGGCCAGGCTGGTGCGGTTGACGTCGCCACCGCCACCGAATTCGCCACCCAGGGAGACCAGGCCGCGGCGCGCAGCGGCGGCGCCGGCCAGGCGGTTTTCGGGAACGTAGGACCAGATCAGGCTCAGCGGCGCGCCAAAGGCCTTGAGCGCGGCCATCGAGCGTGCGTCGAGTGCGGCCTCGCCGCTCTGGCGCATGGAGCAGAACGGCACGTACTTCAGCGACGAGCCGCCAGAATGCAGATCGTGGTGGAAGTCGGCCATCGGGTACAGAACGCTGTCGATGTAATGGGCGATGGCCCAGGCTGGGGTGCCGTGTGCATCGCCTGGGAAGGCGCGGTTGAGGTTGCCCTGGTCGATCGGCGAGACGCGCGCCCCGACCATGGCGGCCGGCAGGTTGGCTGCGGGCATGATGATGATGCGGCCGCGGACGTGTTCGGGTTCCAGTTCACGGATCAGCTTGGCCAGCACGATCTGGCCTTCGTATTCGTCGCCGTGGTTGCCTGCCATCAGGAACACGGTCGGCCCGGGGCCGTTGCGGATCACTGCCAGCGGAATCGAGATCGCGCCATAAGCCGAACGGGTGACCGAATGCGGCAAATTGAGCCAGTCCACCTGCTTGCCCTCGCGCTCGAAGTCGATGTCGGTGAAGACCATCGTTGGATTGGACATGTTGTTCCTCTTTTGATTTGGATGTTCAGAGCCACCAGCGCCCATCAAGTACCAGGCCGCGCGCGACAAAACGTTTGTCGGTAGTGATCACTTCTCCGAGCACGTCCTTGTGTTCGGTGGATTGGTTCAGTATCTCGAAGACGCTGGCCTCACCCACCGCACCCACTTGCAGCGTGCCCAGTTCCGGGCGACGGATGGCGCGCGCGGCGTTGACCGTGCCGCAGGCGATCACTTCGGGCAGTGTCATCCCCAGGGCGTGGAACTTGGCCAGCGTCTGCAACAGGTCGAACGCCGGCCCGTTGATCGACAGGATGTGGACGTCCGACGAAATCACATCGGGCTTGAAACCGGCGGCCAGCATGGCACGGCTGGTTCCGAAGCCGCAGGAACCGGCGCCGTGCCCGATGTCGAAAATCACGCCGCGTTCGCGGGCCGCGAGTACCTCGGGCCGTACACTGCCACCCGGGTGTGTCGGCGCATTTGGAAACGGCCGGAAGCAGTGCGTCAGGATGTCGCCCTTGCGCAGGCGCGACATCACGTCCAGGCGCGACGGCGGTGGATGGTCCAGGTGGGCCATCAGGGGCAGGCCGGTGGCCTCGGCCCCTTCCAGCGCCATGTCCATCGGAGCGATACCGGACGCGCCGCTGGCGCCGCGCCCGACGCGCACCTTGATGCCCACCACCAGGTCGGCGTGTTCCTGCGCCACCCGCACACAATGGTTCAGGTCGAGCAGGCGCAGGTCTTCACACTCACCCACCATCACCGTGTCCGAGAACGCGAAGATGCCGGCAAACGACAGGTTCAGCAGCGGCAGGATGCGCACCGGCAGCGCCGGTTCGATCACATGTTTGCGAAAGCCCGGGAAGTTGCCTGGTCCGGCCGTGCCGGCGTCAACGAAGGTGGCGGTGGCGCTGCTGCGCGCCAGGGCCACCGCATCCACGCCAATCGCGGTGCCGCCCCAGTAGACATGGGTGTGCAGGTCGATCAGGCCGGGTGTCACGACCATGCCGCGCACATCGCGTAGCTCGGTTTGCGTCCCGCTTTGCAGGTTGTCGCCAATCGCGGCCACCCGGCCACCGTGAAAGCGCACATCAGTGACCCGGTCAAGGTTTTGTGAGGGGTCGATCACGCGCGCGCCGCGCAGGATCAGATCGTGGTCATGGCTGGCAGTTGTCATGCGTCGCTCCGACAGGATTCGATAAGGCAGCGCATGAGGACGGAGTCGTCCTCGCAGCGCAGGGTCTGGGGGTTGATGGTCAGGATACCGGATTCAACCAGCCGTTCACCCACATGTACCGGCGGATCACCGCGCAACAGGCGCTCGACCAGTGCTGCTGCTCCGGCGCCGGCGTCTATTTCCAGCAGCGGGATGGGTGCGAGTTCGGTGCCGGTGACCAGCCGTGTAGTGATGCCCGGTTGCGTTTCCAGTGCGGCGGCAATCGCCTGCAGGCGCGCTGTCAGTGCCTGGGCGCTGGCCACCTCGTCGCGCACGAAAAAGCGCTCCAGCGCGCAGACGAGACCGGCAATTTCTTCCTTGCCGACCTTGAAGCCACGGCCGATGCCGTGGTGCGGAACACCGCTCAGTGCGGCGCGGTCGACCAAGGCTGAGGGGGACCAGCTCGTCGGGTTCACATCCATGTCCATCATCTGCAGCAATGCCGAGCCGATCAGGTCGCGTCGGCCGACCAGGATGCCGCTGGCCTGCGGACCTCCGATCGCCTTGCCGCCACTGAACACCACCAGATCGGCGCCCGCCGCAATGAAGCGTTGCAGGTTGCCGCGCGGTGGCAACTGGGCGGCGGCGTCCACGATCACCGGCAGGCCGTGCGCATGCACCACCTGCAGCACCGCGGGCAATTCGTGCACCGTTTGTGCGGTCGCGACGAACACCATGGCCACGGTCTGCGGCGTGATTGCAGTCGTGATCTCCCAGGGCTCCAGGCCTCGGATGCCAGCGCCAGTGCCACGGTCGTTGTGCCCGATATCGACAATCCTTGCACCAGCCAGGCGAATCGCGTGGTCGTAGCTGTTACGCTGCGTGCGCACCATCAGAACTTCGTTGGGCATGCCGCGCGTGTCGGGCAGGGCCGCCATGCGCGCCACGTCCCAGCGCGCCAGGCAGGCAGCGGTAGCCAGAGTCAGGCCAGCGGCAGCGCCAGAGGTGACGATGCCGGCCTCGGCGCCAGTGACGCGGGCGATCACCTTGCTGGCCGCCGTCTGCAGTTCCGCCATGTCGACCGACGCCGTGGCCGCCTGCACCATCGCCTGCAGCACCTCGGGCTCCATCAGGTTGCCGCCCAGGCGGGTCAGTGTACCGGCGGCATTGATACGCCGCGCCACGCCCAGGGACTGATAGATGTCGGTCACAGCAGGGTTCATGCTGCTGCGAGCGTGTCCTTGCCGCGCAAATGGCAGGCAACTATGTGCCCCGGTGCAATCTCCTGCAGCGGCGGATATTCCACCTTGCAACGCGCCTCGGCATACACGCAGCGGGTATGGAAGTGGCAGCCCGACGGCGGGTTCATCGGGCTGGGCACATCCCCTTCGATCACCAGCCGTTTGCGGCGTGACTTGGGATCGGCAATCGGCGCTGCCGCCATCAGCGCTTCGGTATACGGGTGTTGCGGCTGCGCAAAAATGCGCTCTTTCGGTGCCAGTTCGACGATGCGTCCGAGGTACATGACGGCGATGCGGTGGCCGATATGCTCCACCACGGCCAGGTCGTGCGAGATGAACAGATAGGCCAGGCCGAAGTCGTCCTGCAGGTCCATCAGCAGGTTGAGCACCTGGGCCTGCACCGACACATCGAGCGCGGATACCGGCTCGTCGGCGACGATCAGTTTTGGGTTGAGCGCGAGCGCGCGCGCAATGCCCAGGCGTTGCCGTTGCCCGCCCGAGAACTCGAACGGGAAGCGCTGCAAGGCGTCCTTGCGCAGGCCCACTTTTTCCAGCAGGGAAACGACTTGACGCTCCTTCTCGGCGCCTTCGGCCAGGCCGAAATTCTCCAGCGGCTCGGCCACGATCTGGGCCACTCGCATGCGCGGATTGAGTGAGGAATACGGGTCCTGGAACACCATTTGCACCTGGCGCCGGTGCACCCGCATCTGCTCCTCCGTGAGCGTCGTGACTTCGGTGCCGTCGAGCCAGATCTTGCCGGCCGTTGGTTCCTGCAGGCGCAGGATGGTCTTTCCCACTGTGGACTTGCCGCAACCTGATTCGCCGACCAGACACAGGGTTTCGCCGGCCTGGATGTCGAGCGACACACCATCGACGGCGCGCACATGCCCTGCCACACGCTGCAACACGCCACGGCGCACCGGGAACAGCTTTTGCAGGCCTTCGACGCGCAAAACTTCAGTCATGACTGCAGGACCTTGTCGATTTCCCAACATGCCGCAAGGTGCATGCCGGGCGCTGCCTTGCCTTGCACCAGTTCCACAACGCCCGTCGCATCGTATTGCAGCAGCGGCGGCGCCTGGCTGTGGCAACGCGGTGTGGCGAAAGTGCAGCGCGGTGCAAACGCACAGCCTTGAAACGCCGGTTGGCCAGGCGCAGTCTCGCGCAGCGAGGGCACGATGCCGGGGATCTCACTCAGGCGGCGGGTGCGCGCACCCTGGCGCCCGCGTGGGATTGAGGCCATCAAACCACGTGTGTAAGGGTGCACCGGACGCTCGAAAAGGGCATCCACCGTGGCTTCTTCCACCTTGCGCCCGGCGTACATCACGACGACGCGGTGCGCGGTCTCGGCAATCACTCCGAGGTCGTGCGTGATCAACATGATGGCGGCACCGACCCGACCATTGAGCTCCATCATCAGCTTGAGGATCTGCGCCTGAATCGTCACATCCAGCGCGGTGGTGGGCTCGTCGGCAATCAGCAGCTTGGGGTTGCAGGAAAGCGCCATGGCGATCATCACGCGTTGGCGCATGCCGCCGGAGAACTGGTGCGGATAGTCCCCTACGCGGCGCGCAGCATCCGGTATGCGCACCAGGCCCAGCATCTCGACCGCACGCGCCATCGCCGCTGTGCTGGACAGGCCCTGGTGGATGCTGACGGCCTCGGCAATCTGCGCACCCACCGTGTGCACCGGGTTGAGGGATGTCATCGGTTCCTGGAACACCATGGCGATCTGGTTGCCGCGGATGCCGCGCATCTGCGCGTCACCAAGTGTGGCGAGGTCCTGCCCTTCGAAGCGCACCGACCCCTCAACGATGCGTCCGGACTGCGGCGGGATCAATCGCATGACCGACAGCGCCGTAACCGACTTTCCGCAGCCGCTCTCACCGACGATGCCGAGCACCTCGCCCGCCTGCACCGTCAGCGACAGGCCTTCGATCGCACGCACCACACCGTCGCGCGTGAAAAACCGCGTGTGCAGGTTGTCGATGGCTAGTATGGGTTCCATCAAGTGTGGCCTCCGCCCTTCGGGCTGCGGCGCTTAACGACTCCGGGCGGTCGGGCGTCGTTCACATCCGCCTCGAAATCCGCGGGTCGAGGCGGTCGCGCAAACCGTCGCCGAGCATGTTCACTGCCAGCACCACCAGCGCCAGGCAGATGCCGGGGGCAAAAATCGTCCAGGGCGCTATCTGCAGGTACAACCGGCTCGACGCGATCATGTTGCCCCAGGTCGGAATCTCCGGCGGCGTGCCAGCGCCCAGAAAGCTCAGCCCGGCTTCGGTGAGGATGGCCGAGGCACATATATACGTGGCCTGCACTACCAGTGGCGCCACCGTGCTGGGCAGGATATGGCGGCGCAGCAGCTTGACCACGCGCGTGCCGTTGGAGCGCGCTGCCTCCACAAACGGCAGATCCCGCACCGACAACACAACGGCGCGCACCAGCCGGGTTACGCGCGGTATCTCCGGAATCGCAATCGCGATGATCACCACTTTTACGCTGGATCCCATCAGCGCCACCAGGGCAATCGCCAGCAGGATCGCGGGAATCGCCATGATGCCGTCCATCACGCGCATGACGACGGCGTCCACACGGCTGAAGTAACCCGCCAGCAGCCCGATTACGCCACCACACACGATAGCGATGAACGCCACCGACAGGCCCACCAGCAACGAGATGCGTGCGCCGTAGACCATGCGCGCGTACACATCGCGCCCCAGGCTGTCGGTACCCAGCCAAAATTCCGCAGATGGGCCCTTGAGCCGGTTGATCGGTTCGAAGACGATCGGGTCGCGGGCGATCCACGGCGCCAGCAACGCCGCCAGCGTGACCAGGGCCAGCAGCAGCGCGCCAATCACCATGGTTGGGTGGCGGCGCAGGAAATCGCGGGCGGA
>JAJAZK010000282.1 GCA_026785765.1 Rhodoferax sp.
AGCAACTCCCGAGTTGCGAGGAGCGGAAATCCTTGTCAAGGCCCTGCAGGCCGAAGGCGTCAAATATGTCTGGGGTTATCCCGGCGGTGCGGTACTGCACATCTATGACGCGTTCTACAAGCAGGACACGATCCAGCACATCCTGGTGCGCCATGAACAGGCGGCGGTACATGCCGCAGACGGTTATGCGCGTGCCACTGGCGATGTGGGCGTGGCGCTCGTCACTTCCGGCCCAGGTGTCACCAATGCGGTGACCGGAATCGCCACGGCGTATATGGACAGCATCCCGATGGTGATCATCACCGGGCAGGTGCCGACCCATGCGATCGGCCTGGATGCGTTTCAGGAGTGCGATACCGTTGGCATCACACGGCCCATCGTCAAGCACAACTTCCTGGTGAAGGACGCGCGTGATATGGCCGAGGTGATGAAAAAAGCCTTCCACATTGCGCGCAGTGGCCGCCCCGGACCGGTGGTCGTGGACGTGCCAAAGGATGTCTCGTTCAAGAAGACGCCGTATGCGGGTTACCCGAAGTCGGTCGTTATGCGTTCCTACAACCCGGTGCGCAAAGGCCACGGCGGCCAGATTCGCAAGGCCCTCCAACTGTTGCTGACGGCCAAACGACCGTATATCTACACTGGCGGCGGGGTGCTCATGAGCAACGCCTCAGCCGAACTGCGCACGTTGGTCGACATGCTGGGATACCCCTGCACCAACACACTCATGGGCTTGGGCGCCTATCCGGCCAGCGACCGCAAGTTCCTCGGCATGTTGGGCATGCACGGAACGATAGAGGCCAACAATGCGATGCAAAACTGCGACGTGTTGCTTGCCGTGGGAGCCCGGTTCGATGACCGGGTGATTGGCAACCCCAAACACTTTGCGCAAAACGAGCGAAAGATCATCCATATCGACATTGACCCGTCGAGCATCTCCAAACGGGTGAAGGTGGACATTCCCATCGTCGGCGACGTCAAGGACGTGTTGCTGGAGATGATCGCGATGGTCAAGGACAGCAGCACCCGGCCCGACCCAAATGCATTGGCTGCGTGGTGGGAAACGATCGAGGCGTGGCGCCGGCGTGACTGCCTGAAGTACGACCATGGCAAGGGTGATGTCATCAAGCCGCAGTACGTCGTGGAAACGTTGTGGAACATGACCAAGGACGTGGAAGCCTACATTACATCGGACGTCGGCCAGCACCAGATGTGGGCAGCGCAGTATTACCGCTTCGACCAGCCCCGGCGCTGGATCAATTCTGGTGGTTTGGGCACCATGGGGGTGGGCATTCCGTATGCAATGGGCATCAAGCTGGCCAAACCGGAAAGCGAGGTCTTCTGCATCACGGGCGAAGGTTCGGTGCAGATGTGTATACAGGAGCTTTCGACCTGCCTGCAGTACAACACGCCAATCAAGATCGTGTCGCTGAACAATCGTTATCTGGGCATGGTGCGGCAATGGCAGGAGATTGATTACGAGGGCCGCTACAGCCACAGCTACATGGACGCGTTGCCCAACTTTGTCAAGCTCGCCGAGGCTTTCGGCCATGTCGGCATGTTGATCGAGAAGCCGCAGGACGTGGAGCCGGCGCTGCGCGAGGCGCGCAAGCTCAAGGACCGCACCGTGTTCATGGACTTTCGTACCGATCCAACCGAAAACGTCTTTCCGATGGTCAAGGCCGGCATGGGTATCACCGAAATGTTGCTGGGTTCGGAGGATCTTTAAACGTTCCCTGCCCCGGCGAAGGCGCTGCAACTGCAGCTCCACGCTCCCCTGATGAGTCTATTGTTTGCCGAGCCTGGTTGTTACCGCAACCAGGGGAGGGCAGCGAAAAGAGGAATCCAGATGAAACACATCATTGCAGTACTGTTGGAAAATGAGCCCGGCGCCTTGTCCCGGGTGGTTGGTCTGTTCTCGGCGCGCGGCTACAACATCGAGTCGCTCACGGTGGCGCCGACGGAGGATCCGAGCCTGTCGCGCATGACCATCCAGACCACCGGGTCGGATGACGTCATCGAACAGATCACCAAACACCTCAACCGCCTGATCGAAGTGGTCAAGGTGGTGGACCTGACCGAGGGCGCCTATACAGAGCGCGAATTGATGATGGTGAAGGTGCGAGCGGTTGGCAAGGAGCGCGAGGAAATGAAGCGCATGGCGGATATTTTTCGTGGCCGCATCATCGATGTGACAGAAAAGAGTTACACGATCGAGCTGACGGGTGTGCAGTCGAAGAATGACGCCTTCCTCGAAGCCATCGAGCGCAGTGCAATTCTGGAGACGGTGCGCACGGGGTCCAGCGGCATCGGCCGCGGCGAGCGCATATTGCGGGTTTGATTTTTTTATTCAGGAGATAAAAATGAAAGTCTATTACGACAAGGATTGTGATCTGAGCCTGATCAAGGGCAAGACGGTAGCCATCATTGGTTACGGAAGCCAGGGCCATGCGCATGCGCAAAACCTCAATGAAAGTGGTGTCAAGGTGGTGGTCGGCCTGCGCAAGGGCGGCGCTTCGTGGCCCAAGGTCGCGAAGGCTGGTCTCAAGGTGGCCGAGGTGGCCGATGCGGTCAAGTCGGCCGACGTTGTAATGATGCTGCTGCCCGACGAGCAGATTGGCACTGTGTACAAGGAAGACGTCGAGCCCAACATCAAGCCCGGTGCATCGCTGGTGTTTGCGCATGGCTTCAACGTGCATTACGGCCTGGTCACGCCGCGTGCGGACCTGGACGTCTGGATGGTCGCTCCCAAGGCGCCCGGTCACACCGTGCGCGGCACCTACACACAAGGCGGCGGCGTGCCGCACCTGATCGCGATAGCCCAGGACAAATCGGGGCGCACACGCGAACTCGCGCTGAGTTATGCCATGGCCAATGGCGGCGGCAAGGCCGGCATCATCGAGACCAACTTCCGTGAAGAGACCGAGACCGATTTGTTCGGTGAGCAGGCCGTATTGTGTGGTGGCACGGTGGAGCTGATCAAAGCCGGCTTCGAGACCTTGGTGGAAGCCGGTTATGCGCCGGAAATGGCGTACTTCGAATGCCTGCACGAGCTCAAGTTGATCGTCGACATGATTTACGAAGGCGGTATTGCCAACATGAACTACTCGATCTCCAATAATGCCGAGTATGGGGAATACGTCACCGGCCCGAAAATTGTCACTGCTGCCACCAAGGAAGCGATGCGGCAGTGCCTCAGGGACATCCAGAGCGGCGACTATGCCAAGAGCTTCATTCTGGAGAACAAGGCCGGAGCGCCCACACTGCTAAGCCGGCGCCGCCTGACCGCCGAGCACCAGATCGAGACTGTGGGGGAAACGCTGCGTGCGATGATGCCGTGGATCAAGAAAAACAAGCTGGTTGACCAGACCCGCAACTGATGGGTGTTTCCGTGTCCCGGTTGGCGGCGGCAGGCTTGAATGGTTTGTGGTGCTCGGTCCGCCGGGCTGGAGGATGCGTCGATGCCCGACAGCGCTGACCTGGAATCCGGCGAAGGAGAAGCCGTTGTGGTGCGCAAGCGCCGCAAGGGCATTTACATCCTGCCCAACCTGGTGACCCTGGCCGCCTTATTCGCCGGCTTCTACTCCATCGTGATGGCGATGAATGGCCGCTTCGATATGGCGGCGATCGGTGTGTTTTGCGCCATGGTGCTTGACAGCCTGGACGGGCGCGTCGCGCGCATGACAAACACCCAGAGCGCCTTCGGCGAGCAGATGGATTCCCTGTCCGATATGGTTTCGTTTGGTGCCGCACCGGCGCTGATCTCCTACGAGTGGGCGCTGCGCGGCCTGGGTCGCTGGGGCTGGATCGCGGCGTTCGTGTACTGCGCCTGCGCGGCCTTGCGGCTGGCGCGCTTCAACGTCAATACTTCGGTCGTCGACAAGCGTTACTTCCAGGGCCTGCCGTCGCCAGCGGCGGCGGCCATCATTGCCGGCTTCATCCTGCTGATGAACGATCTGGGCGTCAAAGGTCCGGCGGTTGCCTGGCCGATGTTCGCGCTGGCGCTGTATGCCGGACTCACCATGGTCACGAACGTGCCGTTCTACAGTTTCAAGGACATCGGCATGAAGCGCAGCGTGCCGTTTGTTGTGATTGTTCTAGTGGCACTGGCGATTGCTGCTGTAAGCATCGACCCGGCGCCGGTATTGTGTGCGGTGTTTTTCGCCTATGGTGTCAGTGGCTATGTGGTGTACGTCTGGCGCAAGGCCAAAGGCCAGCAGACCAGCGTGATCAGCACCTCGACGGACGAACCCGACGAGCGTGGCCTGCATTGAGGGCTTGGACGTGGCTGCGACTGCGGCTCGGGTCGGGTCGGTAAATAGCGTGTGTTACATTAATTGTGTGAAATACATCGCTCTAGCGCTACTACTGCAACGCCAATACGGGCGAAGACGGTAGCTTGCGCTAATCGATCAAACGGCTCGTATGCACCAGCAACGAGCCGTTTCTGTTTTGGGTTGCTGGTCTCTATAACCCAGGAGATCCCGATGACGACGCATGCCCTGACAACCCTCAAGCCGCCCCCGGCAGGAGCAAACCATGACTGAAAAGCTGATCATTTTCGATACCACTTTGCGCGATGG
>JAJAZK010000283.1 GCA_026785765.1 Rhodoferax sp.
ACCCGATGGTGCGAGCCCGATTGCCGAGTTGCAGCGCATGCTGGGCGATCGTCAGCGTCACTCCCGAGCTCAGCAGCAACGCGGTGTTGATGGTTGGCACCCAGCACGGACCCAAGGTCTGGCACGGCTCGATGATGCCGGCCGGCGACGCGGTGGCGCCTGCGACGGCACTTGGCCATACTGCCTTGAAGTCCGGCCACAAAAGTGCATGCTCCAAATTGCCGAGTGCGGGCACCGAGTGCACCCGCATCCACCACAGGGCGGTGAAAAACGCGCCAAAAAACTTCACTTCCGAGAAGATAAACCAACTCATGCTCCAGCGGAACGACAGATCTACCTTGTGCCCGTACTGCCCGCCCTCACTCTCCCCGATGGAGGCGCCAAACCACCTGAACAGGATCACGAACAGCCAGCCAAAGCCAAAAATAAGGGAGTACATGCCCCAGGCGACGCCGTTGATCCATTCCACCGCGCCCAGCAGCACAAAGAACAGCCCGAATGCCGCCAGCGCTGGATACGCCGAAGGGCTTGGGACAAAGTAATACGGTGTACCACCGTGGGATGTTGCGCTCATTGCTACTCCAGACTCTCAATCAAACCGTCAAATCAGTGTCACCGGCATATCGCATCGGGCCTACTTGGCAACCACCCAGTTCACGAGACCGATCAAAACCGCCACCAACAGGAACACGCCGACCAATCCGACCGCGATGACGTGCACCGGGTTCAGACTGGCACTATCGTGCTCCAGATCACGGCCCTTGCGCAGCCCGACAAAGGCCGCACCAACCGCCTTCACCGTAAGCCACACAGAGCCCCTGCGTGCCAGCCCGGAAGGCTCGGAAGACCCGGACTTGTGTTCGCTCATGGCGCGCTCTTGCCCACCACCGGCACGATGGCTGCAGCCGACTTGGCGCCTGGCGCCGCCGGGACAAAACCACCGACCTCAAAGAATGTGTAGGACAGGGTGATGGTCGTGACGTCGCGCGACAATCTTGGATCGATCACGAACGCCACCGGCCAGGACTTTTTCTCGCCCGGCTCCAGTGTGTACTGGGTGAAGCAGAAACACTCCAGCTTGTTGAAGTGCGAAGCAGCCTGTTGCGGCGCATAACTCGGAATCGCCTGCGCCGCCATACGCCGGTTCTGGGTGTTCTGTAACTCGTACATCACCGTGGCCAGTTCACCTGGATGCACCTGGAGCGAACGTTGTGCCGGCTTGAAGTCCCACGCGCCCCGCGCATTGGCGTCGAACTCCACCGTGATGGTGCGCGACGTGTCGACCTGGGTGTTCGGCGCAATGTCCGATCCCGCGCCCGCCAGCTTTCGCTCAGCCAACGCCAGAATATTGATGCCGGTGGCGCGGCAGATCGCGTCATACATCGGCCCTAGCGCGTAGCCAAATGCGAGCATTCCCACGGCAATCACGCACAACTTGCGAGCCATGTGCATGTTGGCACCACGCAAGTTCATGCTTCAGCCACCCAGGACGACCATCTTGACCACAAAGCCGACCAGGAACACGAGCACCACCGAGACCAGAACCCAGGCCAGACGGGAGTTTGCTTTTCTTTGCTCGGGTGTCATGGCTTATGCGGGCAACCTGTAGTCAACCGAGAATCCGATTGGCAGCAGGGTTGAGTTTCGGCGGCGTCTCGAAGGTATGGAAAGGGGCAGGAGAAGGCACCTCCCACTCCAGGCCCTCAGCGCCTTCCCATGGCTTCTGACTGGCTTTCTCACCCTTGCCCATCATGCATGGCAGGACAACGAAGAAGAAGAAGTAAACCTGCGCAAGGCCAAAGGCGAAGGCACCGACCGAGGCAATTGCATTGAAATCGGCAAACTGCATCGGGTAGTCGGCGTAACGGCGAGGCATACCGGCCAGACCCAGAAAATGCATCGGAAAGAAGGTGATATTGAACGCGATAAGCGACCACCAGAAGTGGATCTTGCCGCGTGACTCGTTGTACATCACACCGGTCCATTTGGGCACCCAGTAATAGAAACCGGCAAACATGCCATACAGCGAACCGGCCACCAGAACATAGTGGAAATGCGCAACCACGTAATAGGTGTCCTGTAACTGGATATCGATGGGCGCCATCGCCAGGATCAAACCGGTGAACCCGCCCATGGTGAAGACGAAGATGAAGCCGACCGCAAACAACATCGGCGTCTCAAACGTCATGGACCCGCGCCACATGGTGGCGATCCAGTTGAAGATCTTGACCGCCGTCGGCACCGCAATCAGCATGGTCGAATACATGAAAAACAACTGCCCGGTGACCGGCATGCCGGTGGTGAACATGTGGTGCGCCCAGACCACAAAACTCAGGATGGCAATACTGGAAGTGGCGTACACCATGGAGGCGTAACCAAAAAGCCGCTTGCGCGAAAACGCCGGGACCACCTGGCTGATGATGCCGAACGCCGGCAAGATCATGATGTACACCTCGGGGTGGCCAAAGAACCAGAAAATATGCTGGTACATCACCGGGTCCCCACCACCGGCCGGATTGAAGAAACTGGTTCCGAAGTGGCGGTCGGTGAGCGTCATGGTGATGGCGCCGGCCAGCACCGGCATCACGGCAATCAGCAAATAGGCGGTGATCAGCCAGGTCCAGGCGAACATCGGCATTTTCATCAACGTCATGCCGGGCGCACGCATGTTCAGGATCGTGACAATGATGTTGATCGAACCCATGATGGAACTAGCACCCAGGATGTGCAGCGCGAAAATCGCAGCATCCATGCTCGGGCCCATCTGCAGCGTTAACGGCGCATACAGCGTCCAGCCAGCAGCGGGCGCGCCACCGGGCATGAAGAACGAGCCTACGATCATCAGGCCAGCCGGGATCAGCAGCCAGAAGCTGAAGTTGTTCATGCGCGCAAATGCCATGTCGGCTGCGCCAATCTGCAATGGGATCATCCAGTTCGCGAA
>JAJAZK010000284.1 GCA_026785765.1 Rhodoferax sp.
CCATCGGGTAGAGCACGTTGTTGACGCCCATCGTGATGCCTTCGGACCCACGCTCGGTAAAGAGGTAGGTGCCGTAGACCTTCTTGCCGTCGATCGTGCGCCCCTGGAAGAATTCGGCAACCTGCTTGAACTCTGTCCAGGTCTTGGGGGCGGCGAGGTCGCGGTTGTGCTTCTTCTTGAACTCCGCCTGCAACTCGGGTTTGGCGAACCAGTCGCGGCGGTAGGTCCAGCCGATGGCGTCGGCCATCGCCGGCAGCGCCCAGTAGTTGGGCGTGCCCTTCGGCCACTCGGCGTAGCCGGTCACGGTGGCCGGCGCGAAGTCGGTCATCTTGATGCCTTCTTTGGCGAAGAAGTCATTCAGCTTGACGTAATGCCCGCTCTCGGCCGAACCGCCAATCCATTGGCTGTCGCCAATGATCAGGTCGCACAGCTTGCCTTTGGAGTTGAGCTCGTTGAGCATACGGTCGGCAAAGTTCGGCCATGGAACGAACTCGAATTTCATCTTGATCTTGCTCTGCGCGGTGAAGTCTTTCGACAACTCCACCAGGGCGTTGGCGGGGTCCCACGCAGCCCAGCACAGGGTGATGGTCTTGTCCTGCGCGTGGACAACCGAAGAGCCGAAGGCGAGTGCCATGGCCAGGGCGGGAGCTGCCAGCGCGGGCAGCTTTTTCAACACGTTACTCATGATCCGATCTCCTCAAAAAGTTTAAGACGAGTGCAAACACACCAACACACCAACACACATCCGGCCACCCAACCAACAACTTCTCAGTGCAGGTTTTCGGCAGTCAAGATCTCGACCCGCGGCTGCACCACATTGAGCGCCCCGCGAACGTTCTCACACAGACCGCGCAACACGCGCGCCGCCGTGAGTACGCAGTAATGAATGTCCTGGTGCAGAACGTAGGACAGCGCGCCGTTGATCAACAAGGCCTGATTGGCCTCGGTGAAGTCGTGCACGATCAGGCCTGGCAGATGTCCTGCCCCGGCCTCAGGCGGCAAGGCCGCAAACGCCTGTACGATGCCCGCCGTGCCCATACCCACGCTGTACGCGCCGGCCAACCGCACGCGGTCCAGGCCATGCGTCAGCGTGCGGCCGAGGGCCTGACAAACTCCGGCTTCGTCAGCGGGCAGGTCCAGCAACTGCACCGCTTTCAGTCGGGGAAAACGCTCTTCCAGCACCTGCGCGAAGCCGATGCGCCGCTCGATCTCGCCCGACATGCGGGTGGCCTGGGACAGCAGCAACAACGTGTCGCGCTGCGGTGGCGCGGCCATGCGCGCCAGCAGCAGACCGGCAGTACGGCCCGCGGCCCGGTTGTCGGCCCCGATGAATACCTCGCGCATGGAGCCCGCCACGTCCGAGAACAGTGTCACAACGTGTACCCCGGTGCGAACCAGGGTGTTGATCGCCAGCTTGACCGCGGGTACATCGGGCGCCACCAGCACGATCCCGTCGCAGTCGCTGATCTGCGACAAGTCGGCCGCGAAATTCGCCGGGTCTTCGGCGTTAAGCCGATGCGTTACCTCGGTGATGTGCTGATGCCGGAAATCGCCCGCTGTCTGCGCGATCAGGCGCTCCATCTTGTCGAAGAACGGGATGTTGCCGTCCGGCAGCACATAGGCAAACCGAAAACCACCTCGCTGACGAGGCCGACCGCGCAACACCGTCGGCTCGCCCAGCGCCTTCACGGCATCCATGACCTTTTGCGTGGTCTCGGCGTTCACTCCTGAGCGCTTGTTGAGCACTCGATCAACCGTGGCAGTTCCCACCCCGGCGTGGCGCGCAATGTCTGGAATGGTGGCTGTGTTGCTGGACATTGTCTGACCAGGTTGATTGAATCAGTGGACGGTATTTTTAATCGATCACAAATTAAATCAATCAGGGTTTACGCGCATACGAGCGGCATCTGCAAACGCCTATGATTTTCATCGCTGCTTGCGTGTCCCTCGATTGAACTTCAGGCGGATTTCCTCTTTTCCCTTTCACCTATTTTCGGCGAGGCTAGTTATGGCGAGACCTGTCACCCTTTTCACTGGTCAATGGGCCGATTTGCCCCTCGTCGAGCTTGCCCCGCTGGCGCGCAGCATGGGTTATGACGGCCTGGAACTGGCCTGCTGGGGCGACCATTTCAATGTGCAGGAGGCTCTGGGCTCCCCCAATTACGTCAAAGACAAACACGCGCTGCTGGCCAGCCACGGCCTGCAGTGCTTTGCGATTGGCAACCACCTGGTGGGGCAGGCCGTGTGCGACCTGATCGACGAACGCCACCAGTCCATCCTCCCGGCCCATGTTTGGGGTGATGGCAATCCGGAGGGCGTGCGGCGCCGCGCCGCAGTCGAACTGCAAGACACGGCACGTGCGGCTGCCAAGTTCGGTGTGAAGGCCGTGACAGGCTTTACCGGCTCGTCCATCTGGCATTCCATCTACGCTTTCCCGCCCACCAGTCAGGCCTATTGGGACAAGGGTTTTGCCGACTTCGCCCAGCGTTTCGCGCCGATCCTGGACGTGTTCGAGTCGGTGGACGTGAACTTCGCCCTCGAAGTGCATCCCACCGAGATCGCCTTTGACATTGCCACCAGTCAACGCGCACTGCAGGCCGTGAACCAGCACCGCCGCTTTGGTTTCAACTTCGACCCCAGCCACCTCGCCTACCAGGCAGTGGACTATGTGCGCTTCCTGCGCACCTTCCCTGAACGCATCTTCAATGCACACATGAAGGACGCCTGGTGGGGCAAGGGCGACGGCACCGTGGGCACCTTCGGCGGTCACACCAGCTTTGGCGACGCACGCCGTAGCTGGGATTTCCGCAGCGTGGGCCGCGGCATGATTGATTTCGAATCCATCATCGTCGCGCTTAACGACATCGGTTATGCCGGCCCACTGAGCGTGGAGTGGGAAGACAGCCGCATGGACCGGGTACACGGCGCCACCGAGAGCGCCGCCTTCTGCAAACACCTGGATTTCAAACCGGCCGCCGGCGCTTTTGATGCTGTGTTTGCCAAGGACCAGAAAGCGCCATGACCCAATCCGACACCAACCGCCGCTTGCGGTACGCGATGGTGGGTGGCGGGCGCGACGCCTTCATCGGCAGCGTGCACCGCAAGGCCGCTGCCCTGGACGGCCAGATCGAACTCGTCGCCGGCGCCCTCTCCAGCCAGCCCGACAAGGCACGCGCCTCTGGGCGCGACCTGTTCCTGGCCGGGGACCGTAACCACGGCAGCTGGCAGGAGCTGCTGGCCGATGAGTTGCGCCGCCCGCCGGAGCAGCGAATCGACTTTGTCTCCATCGTCACCCCGAACCATGTGCATTACCCCGTGGCCCAGGCCTTTGTGGACGCGGGCTTTCATGTAGTCTGCGACAAGCCGCTGGTGCACGCCAGCACGCAGGCACAAGCGCTGGTCGACGCCGTGGCCCGCCAGGGCACGGTGTTTGGCGTGACCTACAACTACACCGGCTATCCGTTGGTACGCCAGATGCGCCACATGGTGCACAGCGGTGCCATTGGCACCGTGCGCAAGGTGGTGGTGGAGTATCACCAGGGCTGGCTGGCCACGGCCATGGAAGCCAGTGGCAGCAAGCAAGCCGCATGGCGCGTGGACCCGGCGCAGAGCGGCCTGGCGGGCGCCATCGGCGACATCGGTTCGCATGCAGAGAACCTGCTCATCACCGTCACCGGCCTGGAGATTGAATCGATCTGCGCCGATCTGAGTGTGATGGGAGCCGGCCGCACGCTGGACGATGACGGCAACCTGCTGCTGCGCTTCTCCAACGGTGCGTGCGGCGTACTCATCACCTCGCAAATCACCATCGGCAGCGAAAACGATCTGCGCCTGCGCGTGAGCGGCAGCACCGGCACCCTGAGCTGGTGCCAGGAGAACCCCAATCAGTTGCTGCACGCGCCGCTGGATGGCCCGTTGCGCGTCCTCACGCGGGCATCATCCGGTTTGTGCGAAGCGGCTATACGGGCAACACGACTGCCTACGGGGCACCCCGAAGGGTTTATCGAGGCCTTCGCCAACGTCTATCTGGGCGTGGCCGCCGACATTCGCGCCCGACAGCAGGGTGTAGCGGCCAGCCCGCTCGGCGCCGACTACCCCGACGTGGTGGCGGGTGCCCGCGGTGTTCGCTTCATCGAGAAAGTGGTGGAGTCGGCTGCCAGCAGCCAAAAATGGACCAGGCTGTAAGGATCCGAATGAATTGCCTTTCACAAACTCGCCACTACAAGCACTTCTGAAACCAACCAGCAGTCCCCATGCAACACCTCACCATCCTCACTGGCGGCTCGCGCGGAATGGGCCGTGCGATTGCGGAGCAACTCTGCCGTGGCGACGCGCTGGTTCTGTGTATTTCGCGTGGCCGCGCAGACGCCCTCGATGCTTTTGCGCGAGAACGCGGCGCCACCCTGGTGCAGTGGTCGGCGGATCTTGCCGATCCAGCTCCGGTTGCCGCGCGGCTGCGTGACTGGCTGGGCGAGCGCGACGCGAAGCAGCTCGACAGCGCAACCCTTATCAACAACGCCGGGATGCTTGGTGGCACCGGCCCGCTGGAGGCGGCTGGAGCGGTTGCCATTGCCACCGCCTTGCGGGTCGATCTGGAAGCGCCGATGCAGTTGACGGCGGCCTTCATCGCAGCAACATCGGGCTGGAACATCGCGCGCAAAGTACTCAATATCTCCTCCGGTCTGGGCCGCCGTCCCATGGCAGGTGCGGCCTTGTACTGCGCGGCCAAAGCCGGCATGGATCACTTCAGCCGTTGTGTGGCGCTGGAGCAGGCGGGCCGCGTCAACGCAGTGCGCATCGTCTCGCTCGCGCCCGGAATCATCGACACCGACATGCAAACCGAGCTGCGCGCGGGGGACCCGGCGGCATTTCCCGAACACGACAATTTCGTGCGGATGAAGGACAGTGGCGCCCTGAAGTCGCCGGCTGACGCCGCGCGCCGCGTGCTGACCTACCTGGCCGGCCCCGATTTTGGCGACCAGCCGTTAGCCGACGTACGCGACGCCTGATATCAATTTGCGTTCGACTGTTCAGATTCGCGGCACTTTGTGGGTGGGATCAGGCCGGTGCGGCAACCTGCTCCGCGGCTGTCCCCCGTGCCGCCCAAGGGCCGACGACTCCTCCTTTATGCCGCTGCGCAGAGCGCCCCACCGGCCTGATCCTGCAAACTTGGTGCGCGCGCGGTGTGCGAATTACATTCGCGGCCAAGCGGGCTGGGCGGGCGCCTCAGTGAGATAAAGAAGGAGCGGCGGGCGCAGCCCGGTGCGGGGGACACGCGCGGCGGCGCCCCCCCAGCCCGCTTGGCTTGCCCACGCCGTCAACCCAGTTCCTGTCTTTCGAACACGAATCGGTGTGAAGGCTGCTCAGCGCGCAACCTGCATACGCAGGCGCCGTGCCGCTTCCTCGGCGCGTGCATCGTCAATTTCGCGCAGCACGCCACCCACGTTGATCGGTGTGTTCTTGTCGGCGAAGCGACCTGTCAGGACGGTCGACGGTTGCAAAAGGCCGCGCTGGTACAGATCCCATATCTCGGCGCCATACCGGGTCTGCAACAACCCGGGTGCGAAACGTCCGAAGAAATCGCGCAGATTCGCGACGTCGCGCAACAACATGCGCTGCGCGTGGTTGTTGCCGGCTGCGTCCACTGCCTGCGGCAGGTCGATGATTACCGGGCCGTCGGCCGCCAGCAGGATGTTGAACTCCGACAGGTCACCGTGCACGATGCCGACGCACAACATGCGCACCACCTCGGTGAGCAAGGTTGCATGGTGCGACAGCGCCTGTTCCTGCGAGAGCACCACATCATTGAGCCGTGGTGCGGCGTCGCCCTGGGCATCACAGACCAGCTCCATCAGCAATACACCTTCATGGAAGTTGTACGGTTTGGGCACCCGTACGCCGGCATCGGCGAGGCGGTATAACGCGTCCACCTCGGCGCTTTGCCACGCGGCTTCCTGTTGCTGGCGCCCGAAGCGCGAGCCTTTGGCCATGGCGCGTGCCGAACGCGAATTCTTCACCTTGCGGTTTTCGGTGTAGTCCACCGCCTGGCGAAAGCTGCGCTGGGTGGCTTCCTTGTAAACCTTGGCGCAGCGGGTTTCATCCCCGCAGCGCACCACAAACACCATGGCTTCCTTGCCGCTCATCAGTTGGCGCACCACGCTGTCGATCAGACCTTCTTCCATCAGTGACTGCAGACGCTTGGGTGGTTTCATGGTTGTTATTGTCCCTTGCCTGCTGCAAGTGTTTTGCCGACGTAGCGCCAAGTCTGAAAACGGCTGGTTGCGGGGCGCCCATGCGTGCACGATCGAGCCCCGTCAACGCACCACTTCATGTTCCTGTTCGGCGCCGGACCGGTGGTCCGGACCATCACATCGACCACTCTGCGCCCGACCGTGAAAGCGCAGGCCATGTTGGGCCGCATGTCGTCGATTCTCCTGACCGTCAACTTGGGTGCGCCGCCACGGGGCGCCGCGCTGGGGGGCCTGGTGGGTGCGGCCTGGGGTGAGCCGACCTGCCTGCTGCTGGCGCTGGCCGGATCTGGAATACAGGCATGGGTGATATTCGCCTCTGCGATCAGCCCCGGCAGCGCCTGCCCGCGCCAGCGTGAGCGTGTACACCACGCTGGTGCCTCGCGAGGTGCTCGGCGCGGACCCAGCGCGCGGGATTACACGTTTTTCGCCAGCCGCTCGTTCTGCGGAAACATTGCGCGGCGCGTCTCGTCGTCCATCTCGGTCTTGAAGGTGTAATGGGTCTTGATTGCTTCGGCACGCTGCGCTGCGGGGCGCGCGTTGATCTCTTCGACCAGGCGCTTTACATGCGGCAACTTGTCAAATGCGTCCGCGCCCAGCACGAACGGCACGATGCGCGCCCAGCCCCACAGCGCCATATCGACCAGGGTGTACGTTTCGCCCACCATGTAGCCGCTTTTGGCCAGATGGTCATTGATGATGTTCCAGTGTCTCCAGGCCTCGAAGTCGTAGCGGTTCAGGGCGTATTCCTTCGGCTCCGGCGCCGCAACCTTGAAATGCACGAACTGTCCGCTGTAAGGGCCGATGCCGCTGGCGATGAACATCAGCCAGGACAACATCTCTCCACGTGCCTGCGGCGTGTTGGCGGGCAGGAACTTGCCGGATTTCTCGGCCAGGTAGAGCAGGATGGCGTTGCTGTCGAACACCACGGCGTCGCCGTCCACGATGGATGGCACCTTGGCATTCGGGTTCACTGCCTTGTAGTCGGCGTGGTGCTGTTCGCCTTTGCGCGTGTCCACCGGTACGATTTCGTAGGGCAGGCCGCTTTCCTCCAGGAACAGAGCCACTTTGGCGGGATTGGGGGCGGTGTTCCAGTAAAACTTGATCATGCGCGTTTTTCCTTGCAGGTTATGGGGAGGCCTATTATCCGGCGGCGGCACTGGTCATATGTGGAAAAAACGCCTTGCGTGCCTCCTCATCCATCACGGTCTTCAGTGGATAGCGGGCTTTCAAGGCTTCTGCGCGTTGCGCCGCAGGCCGCAGGTTGATCTCGTCGAGCAGCCGCTTGACGTTCACCAGCTTCTCCATTGCCGTCTCGCCGAGCACGGCGGTTAACACGCGCGCCCAGCCCCAAAAGGCCATATCCACCAGTGTGTAGCTGTCGCCGACCAGGTAGCGCTGCCGGCCCAAGCGCGCGTTGATGATGTTCCAGTGGCGCCAGGCCTCAAAATCATAACGTTCGATGGCGTACGGAATCGGCTCCGGAGCGTAACGATGGAAGTGCACCGCCTGGCCGCTGTAGGGACCGATGCCGCTGGCGATGAACATTAGCCAGGACCACATGTCGGCCCGCGCCTGGGGCGTGTCGGGCGGCAGAAACTGGCCGCTCTTGTGCGCCAGGTAGAGCAGGATGGCGTTGCTGTCGAACACCACCACACCATCGTCCACAATCGCCGGCAGCTTGGCATTCGGATTGATGGCGGTATAGGCGGCAGTGTGTTGTTCGCCCTTGCGGGTGTCGACTGGCACGATCTGGTAGGGCAGTCCGGATTCTTCGAGGTACAGCGCCACCTTGGCGGGGTTGGGCGCAGCGTTCCAGTAAAAGGTGATCATCCAGTGCTCCGGGGAGGATTTTCGACGCCGCCATTATGGAGCGCGCCTGCCCGAAACAACACCGCGGGTCCAGAGCCACTGCTTGCGCTGCCCTGCGTCAGCCCGGCCGCGCTCACAACAACAAGGCAGCCACGTAGATGCCGATCATCATGAACGCCAGCACGACCTTCGCCAGCAAGCCAACCATCAGGCCCAGCCAGGTGGCCACGCCCACACGCAGCGCGCGCTGTTGGTCTTTGCGTGCCAGGTACTCACCCAGGGCCGCACCCAGCAGCGGCATGAACAGCACCCCGACCAGACCCATGAAGATACCCGCTACCGTGCCCAGTGCCGCGCCCAGCAGCGCCTGGCGGCTGGCGCCAGCCCTGCTGGCGCCCAGCAGGCCAGCCGCGTAGTCCAGCACCCAGGCCAACACGGCGAGCACAGTGACGGCTGCGAGACTGCCCCAGCCCACAACGGTGAAGTCGTTGATCCAGGCTCCCAGCGCGATGCCGACCAATACGAGCAAGGTGCCCGGCAGAGCCGGCAACACCGTGCCGGCCAGTCCCAGCAGGATCAGACCGGTGCTGAGGATCCATAGCAGTGTTTCGGTCATGCGGCCTCAGGCAGTGCCAGCACGGGCGGTCCAACGCGTCGGCCTTGCCAGCATGCCCGCATCAGCTTCATCCATTGGCTGTGCCGCGTGAGCGCCTTTGCATGACGCGAATCACCAGCGAGAGCCCAGCGCCCAGCGCCAGCAGCAAAAAGGCACCTGCGGCCCAGGTCACCCACACCAGTGGCGACAGCCAGCCGATCAGGGCCGGGGCCTGTCCCAGCATGGACGTGATCCAGGGCATCAGCGAGGCGGCCATGTCGGTCCAGGGCTTCAAGGCTCCCGCCGGCAACCAGACCATCAACCAGTCAGGCAGTTGCAATGCGCCCATCTGCTTGGCCGCGTCGGTTACGCCACCTGCAGCCGAGCCCACTTGCTCACCGGAAAGACCGGCTACCCACTGCACAGCAGCATGTGTCGCCCACGCCAGCAGTGTCCACAATGACAGAAGAAAAAGCACAGCTATCCAGCTAATTGCGTACCACATTCCCGCTCCTTGAAGTTGTATTGAGGCAGCGATCATCGGTCCATTGATGGTTCGAATAAAGGGTGGTAATGTTTACCGAAAATCCTGTAAAGCTATAGGTTCTGCGGCCAGTCCGCCAGGCTCAGCTACGGAACACCACTGGCATGCTGGCGTCTTCGTCCCCACCCTCGACCATGCGGATCTCGTTACGGCCCACAACCAGGTGGTGCACCTCGTCCGGGCCGTCGGCCAGGCGCAGCGTACGCTGCTGCGCATACATGCGCGCCAGTGGCGTGTGTTGCGAGACGCCCAGGGCGCCGTGCATCTGGATCGCCTGGTCGATGATCTGACAGACACGTTCGGGCACCAGCGCCTTGACCATATGCACCCATATCCTCGC
>JAJAZK010000285.1 GCA_026785765.1 Rhodoferax sp.
GCAACTTGGAACAGGCAAATCGCGAAGCATATGAGTGCGAAGAGTAAAGCAGCGACTTGAACCATCTAGAAATGGGGAAGTGCGGTTCTCGTGAGGCCTGACGATTAGCGTAACGATTTATGGTGGCGCATAACCGCCACCATAACACCCGCCGGCCGCTTCACGATAGTGAGTGTCTGCGGGTCGCTCGCGTCGTAGAAAAGGACAGGCATTCCAACCGCATGACGCCAAGTATGGCGCCGAAAAGCGGCCTCAAGAGTAGTGCTTTCCTCGATGTGCCGGTTTGAATTCCTCATGCTGTTCCCGGTCAACGGCTCACACTTTGACATGCGGCTGGGAGGCTTGGTCATGGCGGGCGCGGCTGCGACAGTCGTCGTTTTCTGGGGTCCCAGGACCTTGGCCCGATTCAAGATCGTCAGCCGTTGGTGGCTCGTGCGCATGGCAGTCGGACTGGGCGTCCTGGTGCTGGCGATCTTGGGCGCGCTCGCCTTCGTCATTCCCGTCTTCCGCTTTCCGCATCCCAGCGGGCCCCATGCGATTGGCACGCTGACCTACCACTGGGTGGATGCGTCGCGAGCCGACATATTCGCAGCCGACGCGAACGCCCATCGGGAACTGATGGCCCAGGTCTGGTATCGCGCCGATGCCGCCCCATCGCCCACCCGCGCACCGTACATGCAAGAGGCCGATGCCGTGACAGGGGCCCTGGCGCGCATCCACGACACGCCGCGGTTCCTCTTCAGCCAGTTCAAGTACGTCACAACCAACGCCGTTGCGTCCGTACGCGTGGCCGATGGCCAACCAGGCTATCCCGTGCTGATATTCCTGGAAGGGGCCGCGGGCTTTCGTGTCTTGACGGGGCGACTGGACTTGCAACGCGTGGGCACGTTCGGCGTCTCGTTGGGCGGGATCGTCCCAGGCGTCGTCTGCCTGCACGAAACGCATGTGCGTGCCTGTCTGCTGATGGACGCGCCGATGACGACCGCTGCGGTGGCGTCGGGCCTTGCCACGCCGGGCAGGTGGATCACGCGAGAGGTGGCCAGCATGCGGCTCGAGCGGCAACTCAGTGGTGGTTGGTCAGAGGCGGACATCGACGCGCACCAGACCAGCATGCGCGCCGTCTACGAATCCCTGCCCGGCGCGGGCTACTTCCTGCGCGTTCCAGGAACATTTCACCTTGACTTCACCGACACTCCCAACTGGACACCTCTGGCGTCCTGGTTGAATCTGACCGGTCCGATCGACGGGCAGCGGGCGCACAACATCGTCAACGCCTACTCGCTGGCCTTCTTTGACCGCCACCTCGCGGGCCGCCCAGCGAAGCTCCTGGACGGGCCGACCGAACGGTACCCGGAAGTGCTGTTCGAATCGCGTGCGCCATGAATGCATCATCGTCACGCGAAGGCGCTGCCGCGCGAAATCATCGTCTCCCGCCCATGCGGTCAATCCGCTTGGTCTGGTGAATCGTTGGGCGCAGCCATATGCCCCACCAAATCCTTGCTGTCATGCACCAACCTGAACCCATCGATGCAATGGCCTCCGCTGATTCCGAAGACCACGAAATGCCGCCACTTGCGGCTATTTCGAGCGACGTGCAAGGTGCGAATGAAGACAGTGCCGTCACCATGACTTGGCGTCGGTAGTACCGCAATGTTGATATCAAATAATGATTGCATCCAATGAGGCGCTAGCTACAATTACTGGCATGAACAGTCGGCAGCGCAAGACACTGGAGGTCATCTTTGCCAAGCCCACGGCTGCAAATTTGCAGTGGGATCGCATCGAGTCGCTGCTGTGCGCTGCCGGGTGCACGGTGATTGAAGGCAGCGGCTCGCGGGTACGTTTTGCGTCGGGTGAGGCCGTGGCAACCTTCCACCGCCCACACCCGGCCAGAGAGGCTAAAAAATACCAAGTCGACGATGCACGCGCCTTCCTGACAACTATCGGAGTCACACCATGAACACCATGAGCTACAAAGGGCAAACCGCCCGCCTTGAGTTTGACGACCGGGACAGTATCTTTGTGGGTCATGTTTTGGGCATCACCGATGTCATCGGCTTTCACGCCGACACGGTGAAAGAACTCCGCGCAGCTTTTGCAGAGGCTGTGGACGACTACCTTGAAACCTGCGCCAAGGTGGGGAAAGAGCCCCAAAAGCCAGCCAGTGGCAAGATCATGCTGCGCGTGCCGCCCGAGGTACACAGCGCAGCCCTGATTGCCGCCAAGGCCAGCGGCACCAGCCTGAATCAGTGGGCCGCCAAAGTGCTGGGCGAAGCGGCTCACGTTTTATGAAAACGAAGTTTCAGCGAAGACTAACGTGTACTCAAGTTATGTCGCAGCTAAGGCGATGATGCGCATCTGGCCCCCGCACAGTGGGCAGATCAGCGGGAACAGCTCGTAAATACGCGCGATCTTCCTGGTCGCCTTCTCCTGCAAAGGTCGCGGCGTCTGCCCCGCGTGCATCACCATAGTCGTCGCAGCGGACGCGCGCGAAGCCGTAAGCAAAGGCAGTCAGTAAGCGCTCCTGCTGCGCAGGTTCGGCAACCGCTGCTCTATGCCTGGACCAGCTTGGTGACATGGCCTGGGTCATGCGCCGGGACGCGTGCCGGCAAGGTAAGACCATACAGACGCAAACAGTGGTCGCGCAACAACTTCGTCCGGTGAGTGTGATCAGCCAATCCGATGGTCCGGAAATCAAGCTTGGTGATGGTTGTTCAACAATGGGTCGGCGGTGTCTGTTTAGCTTGGCGGCGTTGCGCATTGAGGCGTGATGGTTTCAGAACGGCGGGTCGTCGGCGGCGGGCGGGGTCCGGGGTCGGGAGAACCATGTTGTGCTCTGCCCGGTCCTGTCAACGTGAAATAACTTTCATGCTGCGGGGTGGAGAGTGGACTTCATGAAAGTTAAAAGCGACAGACTTGGGGCGCGTAGTGGATATCGAACTGGTCGAGCAGGTGCTCGATGAAGTTTCGGATTTGGACGACTGCTTCATCGATGAGCGTTGGCAGCGGGGTGGGGTAGGCGCGGGGATGTTGGTGGTCGGTGTTCATGATGTTGCGTGCCTGCTCAACGTCCACTCGCCGCGCGGCGGTTGGTTGATGTGTCGGGTGGCGCGAAGACGTCCAGGTAGAGCTTCTCGTCAAGCTGGGCAAGCTCGCGTTTGGCGGCCAAGGCCAGCAGCTCGGCGGCCATGCTGGTGAGGATGCGTTAGTTGCCGGCGGCGTGATCGCATAACGTCTGACGCGGCTGGTGCGTCATCAGAGTGGCGTTGCCTGCTCCGGCCGGCAGATGAGTCAGTGCCTCGATAGGCTCCTCGCGGCTGGCGTGCTCGGTGGCCAGCTGGTTGCCGATGCGGCTGCCCAGCGGGATCAGCTCCTCGCGCCGCAGCTTCTCGATGAGACGGCGTCACCGGCCAGCACGACGCACAGCAGCGGCTGCGATTCGAAGCGCGCGCTGGCCAGCAGGCTATCGGGCTAGTGCCCGCATCCGCCCGAATGTTACTAATCTTGCTAGCGGACAATGGCGCGGTTATTTGAAGAACTCAGACCCGGCCAGGTGTGGGAGGTGAACTTCGAGCCGCAGACCCACAAGGTGGAACCCGCAAGGCGCAACCGTCTGGCACTGGTCCTTCAGACCAACATTCTCAACGGCGCCGGCCGCGCCACCACCATCGTCATTCCCGGCACCACGCAGACATACCGGGACGCGCAGGGCGACGCTTTTCCACTGCGCGTGGCTGTGGGGCGACTGGGCAAGGCCAGGCAAGAGACAGACTTCCTGATCGATCAGATTCGAACCATTGCCAATCAACGCTTCCTGAGGGACAAACCGCTGGCAGAGTTTTCCCGCGCTCAGATGAAGCGTGTGGAAGAAGCGCTGCGCATCTTGACTGGCGAGTAGCACCGCTCGCAAACGACAGCGGGGGCGGCACGACCCGTCTTGACCTACCGGACGCGCGTGTCCTGCGGCGCCATCGACGACAGCTTGCACACCGTCGGCGGGCAGGCGTAGCGATAGTAAGTGGCATTCAGGTAGACGCTGACATGCTCGATCTCCTCGGCGCCCCAATTCAAGGCAAGCGTGGTGTTCCAGCGCGCGACCCAGGCAGCGATATCCTCGAACGACCGGGCAACCCGGTTGCTGCGCCCATGGACGCTTTCGCTGTGGCAACTGCCACACCGCAACTCGTACAGCAGGCGGCCGCGCTCCGTGTCGGCGGCGTCGACGTCCGGCGCGAAGGCGCACAGAATCGTCGAAAGGAGGGATAAGAGCACGACATTGCGCATTGCACACCTCGGGTAAGGGGAAACCATGCGCCAAGACTGCCACAACGGCGGGCGTCGCGCTTTGCGCCCGGTCAATCGTCGTCGACTTCTGGCCTCATCCGCACGACCGGGTCAGCAACTCATCCAGTGCGCCTGAGATCGCCTGGCCCTGGCCCGACAACGAAGCACACGACTGGCCAAGTTGGTCCACCGCAACGGAGACCATGTCAAGTGGGTGCAGAACCACTTGCACGCCAGCCACATGGAACACCGGGTTCAGGCGCGAGCCGACGGGTGGACGTATCTCCGGGCAGCGTACTGCGGCGGACCAGCGGGACGACCACGCGCCGGCGGTAACGACCAAACTGCGAGGATTGAACGACGACCGCTGCAGTCTGCTATGACGGGTCGCGCAGCGGTTCTTGTGAAGCTCCCACTAACTGCCCCGAGCCCGCTCAAGCCTGCGCGGTGGGGCCTTGGCCCGGGTCGTTGAAGCGGAAGAACTCGACCGAATATCCACCCGGATCACGTAGCAAAAACGCGCTGATGATCTGGCTCGCCGACTTTTCCAGTTCCAGATGGGTTTGAAACTCGGCGCCGCGCTGGACCATCCTGGCGTACCAGGCTTCAAGCGCCGGTGTCTCGATACTCACCATGACGCTTTTTTCGCCGCCAGCCCTGTGGTGGCCGTATTTCTCGTCCACCAGGCCGACAAAGGACACTGGCGTGACCTGGAAAAAGCGCACCCAGCCTTTGTCGAAGGTTTTGCGCAGCCCGAGCACGCCGCCATAAAAGCCTTCGGCCGCATCCATGTCGCGGAAATACAGAAAGGTGACCTGGCCTTGAATCGGTAGAACTTGATCGTCGAGGTTTGGCTGTGTCATTGCCACGGCGTCCAGCGTTGCAGTGTTATCGGCATCGGCAGATGGTAACGCGGCTGGCCTACGACGGATTGACACTACGGTGTCTTGCCGTGCGCATGCACGGTAGTTGCTGCAATCGCCCCCAGAATCAGCGCTCCGCCCCAGAACACGCCTGCCACCGGCAACTCGCCGAAAACCAGCCAGACCCACAGCGGGTTGAGAAACGCGTCGGACATGGTGATCAATACCATCTGCGTCACCGGCACGTGGCGCGCCCCGCGCATGTACAAGACCATCGGCAACGCCAGTTGCACGGCACCCATCAGGAACAGCAGCAAAATGGTGTCGCCACCCACCGGCGCCAGCGTGCCAAACGTTGCAATCGTCACAAAAACACCCAGCCCGCCGACGATCATCGCGGGCTCCATGCCCTGCGCGCTGTAGCGGCGCAGTGCCACACTCTGTCCGGCAAAACAGACCGCCATCACCATCGCCACCAGCGAGCCTGCCAGGCCACTGACATGGGCGTTGCGTTCACTGAAGGCAATCACGGCGACACCCACCATCGCCACGGCAGTCGCCAGATAGAACACCATCCGGGTGCGTTCGCCCAGCCAGATGCGGGCCAGCACGGCAGCGAACAGGCCCGATGTCGCGCCCAGGCAGGACACCGCCGCCACACTGGCCATGTTCAAGGCCGCGATATAGGCCGAAGAGCCAATGCCGAAGAAAGTCGCCGCGATCAGGATCGCCCGCGGATCGGACTGGCGCAACAGCGGCAACGCACCCCGGCCATAGTGCAACAGCGTCCAGACGATCAGCGACAGGCCCATGCCCAGGCCACGCCAGGCGTTGAAGGTCCACGGGTCGGTGCTGGGCAGGAAGCGCACAAACGCGCCGCTCAGGCTCCAGAAAAAGGTGGCGCCCGCCACCAGCAGCAGGCCCTTGGTCTGCAAACGCACGGCAGGGAGCGCCGCCTATTCGGTGCCAGCGCCGCTGCGCCGACCGCGGCCACGATTCAGGATCGCGCCTGCCGCCGCGCCGCCCAGGCGGCTTTGTTCGCCGCCCCACTGGGCACGGGCGCCGGTGGAGACCTCGCCCAAGGCACGCACGATCTGATCCAGCTCTGGACTGGCAGCGGGCGTGTGGGCATCCAACGCGTCGCGCATGGCGCGCAGGTGTTTTGGCGAGGTGCCGCAGCAGCCGCCGATGATGCGGGCACCGGCATCGAGTGCCATGCGTGCGTAGATGGCCATCAGCTCCGGTGTGCCGTTGTAGACGATGGCACCGTCCACATACTGCGGGATTCCGCAATTACCTTTGGCCACCAGCACCACGTCCGGCCCGGCCGCAGCTGCCAGGTTGTGGATACACGCCACCACTTCGGAGGCGCCGACCCCGCAGTTGGTGCCACAGGCCGCAAGGCGCGGCACCAGGGTCTTTTCGAGCGCGGCGAAATCACTCGGCGATATGCCCATCATGGTGCGGCCGTTGGTGTCGAAACTCAGGGTGCAGACGATCGGCAGGCCAGTAGTGGCAGCGCCCGCAACCGCTGCCTGAACCTCTTCCACCGACGACATGGTCTCGATCCACAACACGTCGGCACCACCGGCGGCCAGGTTCTTCGCCTGCTCGGCAAATGCCTCGGTGGCCAGCGCGATGCTGAGCGGTCCGATCGGCTCCATGATTTCACCGGTCGGCCCCATGCTGCCCGCCACCGCGACCTCGCGCCCGCTGGCGTCGGCCACCGCCCGCGCCAGCCTGGCGGCACTCTGGTTGAGTTCGGCCACACGGTCTTGCGCATGGTGCAGCTTGAGGCGGTAACGCGTTCCGCCAAAACTGTTGGTCAGCAGGATATCGGCGCCGGCGTCAACAAAACTCTGGTGCAGGGCGCTGATCTTGTGCGGCTGATCGGAGTTCCACAACTCTGGCGCGTCACCCGACATCAACCCCGCGTCGAACAGATTGCTGCCAGTGGCGCCATCGGCAAGCAGCCAGGGCCGATTGGCCAGCAGGCGGGTGAAACGATTGTCAGAAGGAGCCAGGGGTTTCGTCATGGGTTTCACGGGTGGTAAGGTTCAGCACAGGTGCAGTGTCAAAGCGCTGCTCAGCGGATTTCATCGGGCGTCACGACAAGCCAATTGCGATCAGCGGTGACGGGCACGCCATGCTCCAGTTGTGCCGCGGCGTGGTGTTTTTGCAGGGCTTGGATGTTGGCATGGTGACTGTCCTTGCGCGACACGAACAGGCGCAACGCGCCGTTCTCCACATCGGCTGCACGCAGCAACATCGGGCCGTCGCTGGCCGGGGTGTCACCTGCCACCAGCACCGGTCTCTTCCAGGGATGGATGTAGGTGTGGATCGCCGCCTGCTTGCCTTCGTACCAGGGCAGTGGCGCCCACAAGGTGTGGGTAAGTTCATGGTCGACCAGGTCGCCTGGCAAGTAACAACCCTCGGCGATGCGTTTGCGTGCCGTGGTCAACGCTCCGGTGGCGCGGTCGCGTAACAGCGTCGTCACACCAATCACGTTTTCGGGTTTCACGTGATAACCGTACTGCGGGTCGGCCAGCACCATGCGTACCAGTTCCTCGGCGGCGGCACTCACCACGAACACCTCGATGCCGTGCGCCATCAGGGCCGCATACAGCTCCTGCTGACCACGCTGCAGGCGTGGCGCTTCGACCGCCATCTCTTCAACCCGATCGCCCACGTAGACCTGTGCCGGGATCGGCCGGCCCCAGGCCAGCAGATCGTCCAGATGGCCCTTCAACTCGCGCAGCGTGAAGCCTGCAAAAATCTGCGCCGCCCAGGGGTAACCGATCTGGTCATCCATGTCGCCCAGCCGGTAGTAGTAGCTGTGCAGACTCTCGCGCTGGCCTGCCACATCCTTGAAGGGGATGAGCTGCAACGCCGGGTGCATGCTGTCGCGCGTCAACACGCCGCGCATTTCCATGAAAGGCAGCAGGGCACCCACCAGGTCATGGTGGTAGCTGGTGTTGTCGGCGTCGAACACCGCATAGGCACCCTGGTGTGCATTCGCCGCGATCAGCACGGACAGCCGCTCTGCGGCGTGCGCTGGCCAATGCTTCAGAACCGGTCGGGCAGAAGAAGGCATGGGCTACCGCTGCAAGGTCTGGAACTGCGGATGTACGAACACCGGCGCATCCGACGCCGGCAGCGGAGTGCGACCGCGGATCAGATCGGCGACTTTCTCTGCCATCATGATGGTGGGCACGTTCAGGTTGCCGCTCACGATGTCGGGCATGATCGATGCGTCCACCACGCGCAGGTTCTGCACACCATGCACGCGGGCGGCGCCGTCGGTGACGGCCATCTCGTCCGTACCCATGCGGCAGGTACACGATGGGTGGTAAGCGGTTTCGGCATTGGCGCGAATGTGCGCGTCGATCTCGGCGTCTGACTGCACGGCCGGCCCGGGCGACAACTCCAGGCCACGGAAACGGTCGAACGCCTTTTGTGCAAACAGCTCGCGCGTAAGGCGGACAGCGGCCCGTATCTCCTTGCGATCCTGCTCGGTACCCAGGTAATTGAAGAGTATCTCGGGTGCGGCGCTGGCGTCTGCGCTGCGCACGCGTACGTGGCCACGGCTGGTCGGGCGCATCGGACCCACATGGGCCTGAAAACCATGGCCGGTAGCGGCCGACTTGCCGTCGTACCGCACCGCCATCGGCAAAAAGTGATACTGCAGATCGGGGTGCTGCACACCGGCTTCGCTGCGTATGAAGCCGCCCGATTCGAAGTGGTTGGTGGCGCCCAGGCCGGTCTGGAACAGCAGCCACTCCATGCCGATCTTCGCCTTCACCAGCGGATTGAGCGCCGAGTACAAGGTGATCGGCTCCTTGCAGACATATTGCACATAGGTTTCCAGGTGGTCCTGCAGGTTCTCGCCCACACCCTTGCGCGGCGCAACCACCTTGATGCCCAGTGGCTCGAGCAGTGCCGGGTCGCCAATGCCCGACAGTTGCAGCAGTTGCGGCGAGTTGATGGCGCCACCCGACAGGATGACTTCGCGCCGGGCGCGCACCTGCTGTAAAACGCCCCGATGCAGCAACTCCACACCGACCGCACGCGGCGCGTCCGCTGGGCCTTCGAACAGCAGGCGCGTGCTCAGGGACCGGGTCTGCAACACCAGGTTCGGGCGTTTCAGCGCCGGTCGCAGGTAGGCCATGGCGGCACTCCAGCGACGGCCCTTGTGCACCGTCATGTCCATCGGCCCGAAGCCCTCTTGCCGATAACCGTTCATGTCCTCGGTGCGTGCATAACCGGCCTGTTGCCCAGCCTCGATGAAAGCGCCGTAAAGCGGGTTGCCGCCGGCTCCAGTGCTCACGTGCAAAGGGCCGCTGTCGCCGCGGTAGGCGTCGCCGCCCTTGGCGCGTGTCTCCGACTTGCGAAAGTACGGCAGGCACTGCGCGTAGCTCCAGTCGCCCAGGCCGACGCGTTGTGCCCAGGCATCGTAGTCGAGCGCGTGACCGCGGATGTAGACCATGCCGTTGATCGACGACGAGCCGCCGATCACCTTTCCACGCGGGCAATGGATACGCCGGCCATTCATGAATGGCTCCGGCTCGGACTGGTACATCCAGGTGTAACGCGGGTTCGCCATTGGGTAGGCAAAACCCGAAGGCATATGGATGAACAGGTTGTAGTCCATGTGGCCGGCTTCGAGCAGCAGCACGCGCACCTGCGCGTCTTCACTGAGGCGGTTCGCCAGCACGCTGCCGGCAGAACCGGCGCCGACGATGATGTAGTCGAATTCAGACGTGTCCATCGCGTTCAACGGTAGCCGCAGGCCACTTCGCCCAGTTCGACGTAGACCGTCTTGAGCTGCGTATAGTGGTCCAGCGCCGCCATGCTGTTCTCGTGACCAATGCCGGATTCACCAGCACCGCCAAACGGCATCTCGATCGGCGTCACGTTGTAGTTGTTGATCCAGCACAGCCCGGCCTTGAGCCGCGCCGCGACGCGGTGTGCACGCGCCACATCGCGCGTAAAGACGCCCGCCGCCAAACCGAAACGGCTGGCGTTGGCGCGGGTTATCGCCTCTTCCTCGCTGTCAAAAACCAACAGCGCCAGCACCGGTCCAAAAATCTCTTCGCGCACGATACGCATGCCGTCGTCGCAGTCGGCGAAGATCGTGGGCGCAACGAAGTTTCCGCCGCCAGACCCGGCCACTTCGACACGGTGCCCACCAGCCACCAGGCGTGCGCCCTCCTGCACACCGCTCTGGATGTAATCCATCACCTTGTCGGCATGGGCCGGTGAAATCAGGGCACCGACCTCGGTCAGAGGATCCATCGGGTCGCCCACGCGCAGCAGTGCCGTGCGCTGCGCCAGCCGCGCCAGAAAACGATCTGCCACGCCACGCTGCACAAAAACCCGCGTGCAGTTGGTACACACTTCTCCCTGGGTATAAAAGTTGCCCATCATGGCGGCGGCCACGGCCTGCTCCAGATCCGCATCGTCAAATACCAGCAGCGGCGATTTGCCGCCGAGTTCCATCGTCACCCGCTTAAGGGTGCCGGCAGCGGTCTGCATGACCTTCTTGCCGGTGGGCACCGAGCCGGTCACAGACACCTTGGCCACACCGGGATGGGCTGCCAGCAGCGCCCCGGTCGTCCCGCGGCCTTGCATCACATTGAACACGCCCGGCGGTACGCCCGCTTCGAGGTAGATTTCCGCCAGCTTGAACGCGGTCATGGGCGTCAGTTCGGACGGTTTGAAAATCATCGCGTTGCCAGCCGCCAGCGCTGGTGCCGACTTCCAGCAGGCGATCTGCAGCGGATAGTTCCACGCGCCGATACCGACACACACCCCCAGCGCTTCGCGCCGCGTGTAAGCGAAGGCATTTTTCAGCGGGTACTGCGCGCCGGCCAGGGTCGCCGCCGCACCGGCGAAGTACTCGATGCAGTCGGCGCCGCTGTGCACGTCCACCACCAGCGCCTCCTGGATCGGTTTGCCGCAGTCGGCGACTTCCAGCGCGGCGAGTTCGGCATTGCGCGCACGCAGCAGGGCCGCCGCGCGCTGCAGGATGCGGCCACGCTCGGTGGCGGTCATGGCCGACCATAGAACGAACCCGCGCTGCGCCGCAGCAACTGCCACATCCACGTCGCCCGCTTCACAGTCGCGCACCACACCGAGCAGCGCACCCGTGGCCGGATTGCGGTTGTCGAAAACCGCGCCGCTACCCGCGAAGGGGCGACCGTCCACAAAGCTGTCAATGGTGGCTGCGTTCATCGATACGGTCCCGGTTAAATCTGTCTGCATACCGATGGGCAAGAAGGCGCGCCGCACGCGGCGCAGCGCGCCGGTCAGCGCTTGAGGGCGGCACTCACTTCGGCCAGGGCATCCTTGCCGTCGAAGGTCTTGACGCCCTTGAGCCAAGGCTCCAGTACGGCCGGGTTCTTCTGCAGAATGTTGCGCGCTGCGAGGTTTGGCTTGACCTTGTCCAGGATCGGGCCCATCACCTGGTTTTCCATGTCGGTGGTGAAGCGCAGGTTCTTCAGGAACGCCGTCACGTTCGGGCAACGTGTTTCGTAGGACGGTGGTACCGCGGTATACACCTTGGCTTCACCGAGGTTGGGACCGAACACTTCGTCACCGCCGGCCAGATAACGCATCTTCATCTGCACGTTCATCGGGTGCGGCTCCCAGCCCAGAAAAACGATCGCGCGCTTGGCGCGGATGGCGCGTTGCGCCTCCACCAGCATGCCGGCCTCGGACGACTCGACCATCTTGAAACTCTTCAGGCCGAACTTGTTGTCCTTGATCATGCCGGCGATCAATGCGTTGCCGTCATTGCCGGGCTCGATGCCATGAATCTTGCCCTGCAAGTCTTTCTCGAACTTGGCGATATCGGCAAAAGTCTTCAGCCCCTTGTCGTACAGGTAGTCCGGCACCGCCAGTGTGTACTTGGCTCCCACCAGATTGGGCTGCTCCAGTACCTTGATCTGATTGGCCTTCACGAACGGCTCGATCACTGGTGTCATCGACGGGTTCCAGTAACCCAGAAACACATCGATCTGCCGGTTCTTCATGCCGGCGAAGGTAATCGGTATCGATGCAATCGTCACCGTCGGCTTGTACCCCATGCCTTCGAGCACGACGGATGCGAGGCCGGTGGTGGCGGCGATGTCACTCCAGCCGACATCGGCAAATCGCACCTTCTTGCAACTCGGGTCTTCCGCGGCGCCGGCGTGCAGCGCGCAGAACAATGTAGCAGTGAGCAGAGCAGCGGTTTTCAGCCTCATGGATTCTCCAGGGAGTGGGACGACAATTCTACGTTCCGGCTTCGTTTTTTTGCGCCATGCGCGCGGCACGCCGGGCGCGTGATGAGGTCTCGTTGTGGATGACCAGGCGTTGTGGAAGTGTCACCACGTCGCGCAGACGCTCGAAAGGCGCGGTCAGATGTGGAATCGCCATCGCCTCCACAAAAAACTCCTGGAAGCGCGGCTCCACCGCAGTCTCGATCTTTTCTACACGCCGCACCAGCTGTTCGATCTCGCGCCGTGCACGTTGGTTGAGCAAGGCAATACGGGCCCCGGTGCCGGCCGCATTGCCGGCCGAACTGACATGGTCCAGCGCGCAGTCCGGAATCATGCCCAGCACCATCGCATATTTGACGTCGATATGGCTGCCAAAGGCGCCGGCCAGCCGGATCCGCTCTACCTTCTCGACGCCCATACGTTCCATCAGCAGGCGCACGCCGGCGTAGAGGGCAGCCTTGCCGAGCTGGATGGCGCGCACATCGTTCTGGGTCACCTTGATCGATGAAGCGCTGTGGGTGGCCTTGCAGATTTCGTAGGAGAAGGTGCGTCCGTCACTCTGGATGCGCGGATTGCGCGCGCCCAGCTCGCCGTTGATCACGCCGTCATGGCGGATGACACCAGCCAGGTACAACTCGGCCAGTATTTCGATGATGCCCGAGCCGCAAATCCCGGTGACACCAGATGCGGCAGTGGCGGCAGCGAACCCTTCGTCGTTCGACCAGAGGTCGCAACCAATGACCTTGAAACGCGGCTCCAGCGTCTGCGGGTCCACCCGCACGCGCTCGATGGCACCGGGGGCGGCGCGTTGCCCGCAGCTGATCTGCGCACCCTCGAAAGCCGGGCCGGTCGGGCTGGAACAGGCCAGCAGCCGCTTGTTGTTGCCCAGCACGATCTCCGCGTTGGTGCCCACGTCCACCAGCAAGGTCACTTCTTCGGTCAGGTCCGGGCGCTCGGCCAGGATGACGCCCGCGGTGTCGGCACCCACATGCCCGGCAATACACGGCAACACATAGATGCGCGCGTTGCGGTGAATGGCAAAGTCGATCTCCACCGCCCACAGGGTGATGGCGCGGTCCGTGGCCAGCGCAAACGGCGCACCACCGAGTTCGATCGGGTTGATGCCCAACAGCAGGTGGTGCATGATCGGATTGCCGACAAAAGTAGCCTCCAGAATGTCGGTGGCGGCAATACCGACCTGGCGCGCCACATCGGTCGCCAGTTCGTTGATCGCCGCGCGCACGGCCACGGTCATCTCCTTCTCGCCCCCCGGATTCATCATCACGTAGGAGACGCGGCTCATCAGGTCTTCACCAAAACGGATCTGCGGATTCATGAGTCCGGCGGCTGCCACCACATCCCCGGTGGACAGGTTGCACAGATGGGCGGCAATGGTCGTGGAGCCGATATCGATGGCAATGCCGTAGGCGTGTTCGCGGAATCCGGGCCACACCGCGATGATCTGGCTCTCGCCATGCACCGCAACGGTAACCTTCCAGTCGCCGTCGCGCAGGGCTGGCTGTAAC
>JAJAZK010000286.1 GCA_026785765.1 Rhodoferax sp.
AGGCAGCAGTATCCGCGCATCAGTCTCGGTGGCAATATTGGAGTGGCCCGCTTCTCATCCGCAGCGTTGACCGTGGACGGCCCGACCTGGAGCATCGGACCGTTGTCGATCACGTTTCCGGTGATCGATGGTGGCGTGCGCCGTGCAAACCTGGAAGCGGCAAACGCGCGCCTGCTGGAGGCCCGCAGCGCTTACGCCGCCAAGGTGCGCAATGCGGTGCGCGAAGTCGAAGAAGCCCTGGTCACACTGCAAAACACCGCCGACCGAACGACCGACGCCGAGGTGGCGCGCGAAGGCTTCAGCGCCTCCTTCAACGCCGCGCAGGCACGTTTCCGGGGTGGCCTGTCCAGCCTGTTCGAGCTTGAAGATGCGCGCCGCAGCGCCGTGCAGGCGCAAAGTGCCCTGATCGAACTGCAACGCGAGCGCGTCGCCGCCTGGATCAGCCTGTATCGCGCCCTTGGCGGCGGCTGGACCCAGGACAGCGCTCTGGCCAGCATCCCTGCCGCAGCAAAGCCATAAGCCCTTATTGATCAACAAGCCATCATGACAATTGCCAAACCCACCCTTGCCATAGCCTTGATCAGCGCCGGTTTGCTGACGTTGGCTGCCGCCACCCTGACAGCACGTGCCGCAGACGACAAAAACGCGCCGACGGTAGCCAAGGCCGCCCTCAGTGTCACCCTGGTGCAGCCGCAAACCGCCTCTCTGCTATTGAAAGTTGTCGCCAACGGCAATATCGCAGCCTGGCAGGAGGCCAGTGTCGGGACCGAGACGAACGGTCTGCGGCTGGCGCAGGTGCTGGTGAACGTGGGTGACGCAGTCAAGCGAGGGCAGGTGTTGGCCGAGTTTGCGCCCGACATGGTGCAGTCCGACATTGCCCAGATGCGCGCCAGCCAGGCGGAGGCCGAGGCCACGCTGGCCGAAGCCCAAGTCAACGCCCAGCGCGCTCGCGAGTTGCAGGCCACTGGCGCACTTAGCGCACAGCAAATCAACCAGTACCTGACCGCCGAACGGACCGCGGTGGCACGGCTGGAGGCACAAAAGGCGATGGCGCAAATGCAGCAGTTGCGCCTTGCACAGACCCGCGTCGTTGCGCCCGACAACGGCATCATCTCGGCGCGCAGTGCCACTGTGGGAGCGGTGCTGCCCGCAGGGCAAGAGTTGTTCCGGATGATCCGCCAGGGACGCCTGGAGTGGCGCGCCGAGGTGCCGTCGGCCGATCTGGCCGCCGTCAAACCCGGGCAACCGGTGACAGTCACGGCGCCCAACGTGGCCCCGATCAAGGGCAAGGTTCGCATCGTTGGCCCAACCGTCGATCCGCAAACCCGCAATGGGCTGGTATACGTTGATCTGCCAGGCGGTGGCCTGGTAAAGGCTGGCATGTTTGCCCGCGGTGAGTTTGAAATCGGCGCGCAGAGCGGTCTGACGTTGCCGCAGAGCGCAGTCATGCTGCGCGACGGCTTCAGTTATGTACAGCGGGTAGGGCCAGACTCCAAGGTGCAGGAGGTCAAGGTGCGTATCGGGCGCCGGACCGGCGACCGCATCGAGATTGTTGAAGGGCTGGGCGCCGACGCCCGGGTGGTGGCCTCCGGTGGCGCGTTCCTGGCCGACGGAGACACGGTACTGGTGGTGAAGCCATGAACGTTTCCGCCTGGTCCATCCGCAACCCGATTCCATCGGTATTGCTGTTCGTCATGCTCACCCTGGTCGGGGTGATGGCCTTCAAGGGCATGAAGGTGCAGCAGTTCCCGGATATCGATCTGCCCACTGTCACCGTTACTGCGTCGCTGCCGGGCGCGTCCCCGGCCCAGCTCGAGACCGAGGTGGCACGCAAGATCGAGAACTCGCTGGCAACGCTGCAAGGGCTCAAACACATCTACACCAAGCTGCAGGACGGTACTGCCACCATCACCGCCGAGTTCCGCCTGGAAAAGCCGACGCAGCAGGCGGTGGACGATGTGCGCGACGCCGTGTCACGGGTGCGCTCCGACTTGCCGGGCGACCTGCGCGACCCGGTGATTTCCAAGATGGAGTTGTCCGGCGCCCCGATCCTGACCTATACGATCGCGTCAAGCCGCATGGACGGCGAGGCCCTGAGCTGGTTCGTCGACAACACCGTCACCAAAGGCATCCTGTCGGTGCGCGGCGTTGGTAGCGTTTCGCGGGTGGGTGGCGTGACGCGTGAGGTGCGCGTCGAGCTCGACCCGGCGCGGCTGCAGGCGTTGGGCGCCACCACCGCCGACATCTCGCGCCAGTTGCGCCAGATCCAGCAAGACGCCTCCGGCGGGCGCACCGACGTGGGCGGCTCCGAACAGTCGGTGCGCACTATTGCCACCGTGCGGTCCGCCGAGGAGCTGGCAAGGATGGAGATCGCGCTGCACGACGGCCGCCGCATCCGGTTGGACCAGGTCGCCAATGTGGCCGACACGGTGGCCGAACAACGCTCGGCGGCCCTGCTCAACGGCAAACCGGTGGTGGGCTTCGAAATCGTGCGCACCCGCGGCGCGGGCGAGATCGACGTGGCCAAAGGCGTGCGTGCCGAACTCGAAGTCCTCAAAAAGGCCCATCCTGACGTCACCGTCACCGAGGCCTTCAATTTCGTCGATCCGGTGCAGGAGAACTTTGACGGTTCGATGATGCTGATGTTCGAAGGCGCCTTGCTCGCGGTGCTGGTGGTCTGGCTGTTCCTGCGCGACTGGCGCGCCACCCTGGTCGCTACCGTGGCCTTGCCCATGTCGGTGATACCGACCTTCGCCGTCATGTATTTCTTCGGCTTCACCCTCAACGTGGTGACCCTGCTGTCGTTGTCGCTGGTGGTCGGCATCCTGGTCGACGATGCAATTGTGGAGATCGAAAACATCATGCGCCATCTGCGCATGGGCAAGACGCCGTACCAGGCGGCGATGGATGCTGCCGACGAAATCGGTCTGGCGGTGATTGCCACCACCTTCACCCTGATCGCGGTGTTCCTGCCGACCGCGTTCATGGCCGGTGTCGCGGGCAAGTTTTTCGTCCAGTTCGGCTGGACCGCAGCGATCTCGGTGTTCTTCTCGCTGGTGGTGGCACGGATGCTCACTCCGATGATGGCAGCCTACATCATGAAGGCCCCCAAAGGTGTCCACAAGGAGCCGGGTTGGATCAAGCATTACATGGGCTGGGTGCAATGGTGCCTGCGCCACCGCGTCCTGACCTCGTTGGCCGCCGTGGTCTTCCTGGTCGGCTCGTTTGGCCTGGTGCCGCTGCTGCCGACCGGCTTCCTTCCGCCCGACGACCTGTCACAGACCCAGGTCAACGTGTCCCTGCCACCGGGCAGTACCTTCAAACAGACACTGGCGGCGGCCGAGCAGGCGCGCGCACTGGTGGAGAAGAATCCGCATGTGAAGATGGTCTACACGGCGGTGGGTGGCGGCGCAACCGGCGGCGACCCGTTTGCCATGGGCGGTGCCTCCGAGGTGCGCAAGGCCACCCTCACCATCAACATGACGCCGCGCGGCGAACGCAAGGGCATCAGCAAGCAGGACATCGAACGGCAGTTGCGCGAAGCGCTGGTGGTGTTGCCAGGCGCACGCGTAAACGTCGGTTTTGGCGGTTCCTCGGAAAAATACGTGCTGGTGCTGGCTGGTGAAGACGGCCGTGTGCTGCTGGAGCATGCGCGCCAGGTGGAGCGCGACTTGCGCACACTGCCCGGCATCGGCAATGTCACCTCGACCAGCAGCCTGACACGCCCCGAGCTGATCGTGCGCCCGGACTTCGCCCGGGCTGCCGACCAGGGCGTGACCTCGGCCGCGATTGCCGAGACCTTGCGCATCGCCACTGCCGGCGACTATGACCAGGGATTGGCCAAGCTCAACCTGTCGCAACGCCAGATCCCGGTCGTGGTGAAGCTGGCTGCCGAGGCACGCACCGACATCGAGTTGCTGTCGCGGCTGGCGGTGCCAGGCAGCCGCGGCCCGGTGATGCTGGGCAATGTGGCCAGCTTCGAAATCGACAGCGGGCCAGCCCAGATCGACCGCTACGACCGCCAGCGCAACATCAATTTCGAGATCGAGCTCAATCAACAACCCCTGGGCGAGATCCAGACACTGGCGCTGGCACTGCCGAGCATCAAGAACTTGCCCGCGGGCGTGACACAAACCACGGTTGGCGACGCTGAATCCATGACCGAGTTGTTCAACAGTTTCGGCCTGGCCATGCTGACCGGCGTGTTGTGCATCTACATTGTGCTGGTGCTGCTGTTCAAGGACTTCGTGCAGCCAGTGACCATACTTGGCGCCCTGGTGCTGTCGATCCCGGGCGCCTTCCTGGCTTTGTTCATCACCCAGACCGCAATCTCCATGCCCTCCATGATCGGCCTGATCATGCTGATGGGCATTGCCACCAAAAACTCCATCCTGCTGATCGAATACGCCATCATGGCGCGGCGCGACTTTGGCATGACACGCATGCAGGCCCTGCTGGACGCCTGCCACAAACGGGCCCGGCCCATCGTCATGACCACCATTGCCATGGGCGCGGGCATGATGCCGATTGCGCTGGGTATCGGCACCGACCCGAGTTTCCGCGCGCCGATGGCGATCGTGGTGATCGGGGGGCTGATCACATCGACCTTCCTTAGCCTGCTGGTGATACCGGTGTTGTTCACCTATGTTGACGATATGGTGCAGTGGTTGCTGCGGTTGTTCCGGCGCGCCAGTGGCACGCAGGCGCAACAGCCGGCTGCGTCAGCAGCAACCGGGCTGCCGCCATCGGCCCCGACAGCGCCTTCGAGCGCTGCTGGCCTCGGCTGAACTCGCGCCCATCCTGAACACTGGCTGGTGGAGCGCTGGAGCAGGGTCCCACAGGTCACCGGCCAGCCCTGCGCGCTAAACAACCGTCTTCAAGCGCCGACGGTGGGGCGCGAACCGGCCAGGCATGGCCTGCGCAACAGGTGGCTGGTGCACTGTTGCAGACTTGAGAATACAGAAGGATCAGCAGGGCGTCGGCAGCATCACGCGGTAACGTGCTGTCCATCGCCTCCCAAGGGCGCCCCAGCCGCTCATTGGCCAGACGCAACACATCGCGTTACCCAATACCGGCTTGCAGGTATCCCCACGTGCAGAAAATAACGCCCATCACTTGTCGACGCCACGCTGGGTGCGCGGCGAATCATGGGTAAAGGGCAGGCCTTGCCAGCGCACCCCATCGCAGCCCACCCGGGCGCGTCCAACTGCGGTTTCCAGGATCATCGGCCTGCAGAACTTTCTGCCGGATCGCGTCGGCGCCTGGCTGACGGTCATCATTGGCGGCATCTTCGTTTTTTGCGTGATTGCCTTTCGCAAGGGGATGGTGGGCCAGTTACTGGCCTCGCGGCAGCACAAGCAGGGTTCCTGAATGCGTACTTGACATCAAACGGCGGTGATATCAATAATATTATTGTTTTACGAGATAGGAATCGATATGTATTCCGTTACCCTATCTCCCAAGTTTCAAGTTGTCATCCCCCAAGCCATCCGGGAAGCGCTGGGCCTCAAGGCCGGTGAAAAGCTCAACGTCATGCGCTACGCCAACCGGGTTGAATTTATCCCCGTTCGCCCGATGCAGGAAATGCGTGGATTTCTGCGCGGCATCGACACATCCATCGTGCGAGAGGACGACCGCCTGTGAGCGACGTCAATGTGGTGGACTCATCGGCTTGGCTCGAATACTTTGCCGACAGCCAACAGGCCAGCCATTTCGCGCCTGCCATCGAAGACAGTTCCAGCCTGCTGGTACCGGTCATCACGCTTTTCGAGGTCTTCAAAAAGGTCCTGCGCGAGCGCGGTGAAAACGACGCTTTGCAAATCGCCAGCATGATGCAGGCCGGGCGCATGGTCGATCTGGACAGCGCCCTGGCCATGGAAGCGGCGCGCTACCCGCTGCCCCTGGCCGACAGCCTGATTTACGCCACTGCCATCCGCTTCAACGCGACGTTATGGACGCAGGATGAACACTTCAAGGGCTTGCCGCGCGTGCGCTTTTTCCCCAGGAATGGCGCGGTATGAACATTCGAATCGGTGCAGGCCGGGACATCCACCAACTGGCGGAGTGAAGCCCGCTCATTTTGGGCGGGGTGCCGTCACAGCCGCACGCAATGGCGAATTCGGGGCCAGCACGCCGTAGTACCGATGCCGGTCGGTGCGCGTTGGCGGCACCAGATCCGCAGTGCGGCATTGAGTGGGCCTTTGTTGCGCTGCAAGTAGTAGCGCAGGCATCAAGCTCCGCATAACGCGCCAAACTGCACCAGCGTTCCCAGTTATTCGGGAGCGATGCCAGCCGCCTTCACCCAGGTTGCCCATTTCTTGATCTCGAAATCGATGGTCCGGGCCAGTTGCGCCGAGTTCTGCACATCGATGTCGATACCGGCAGCGGCAATCTTCTCGCGCACATCGGGTTTCGCCATCAGCGCCAGAAAGGCAGTCTGCGCTTTCGCAAACACGTCGGGCGGCAGGTTGGCTGGCGCCATCAGGCCAAACCAGGCGCTGACCTCGTAGTCCTTCACGGTCTCGCCGATCGGTGGCACCTGCGGCGCCTTGCCCGCGCGCCGCGCGGTGGTGATGGCCAGGCCACGCAGCCGCCCGCCGTTCATCTGCGCCACCGCATTGCCCACATCGGCGAAGGCAAACTGCAGTTGCCCGCCCAGCAGGTCAGCCAAAGCTGGCGGAATGCCCTTGTACGGAACGTTGACGGTATCGATTCCGGCCATCTGCGACAACAGTGCGGCCGACACCAGCGAACCAGACGACCCGTGGCCAAAAGCGAGTTTGCCCGGGTTAGCCTTTCCATAGGCAATGAACTCTTTCAAGTCCTTGGCCGGAAACTCGCTGCGCACCATCAGGATGAAACCGGTCTCGCCGATCTTGCCGATCGGGGTGAAGTCCTTCACCGGGTCGTACGGCAATTTCTTGTACAGGCTCACATTCGCCGCCTGGGTGGTGCTGGTGGTCACCAGAAAGGTGTAACCGTCGCCCGCGGCGGCCTTGACGGCCTCGGCGCCCAGGATGCCGTTTGCCCCAGCCTTGTTTTCCACCGCCACGGATTGGCCCATCGCCTCGCCAAAAGCCTGCGCGACGATTCGTCCGACCACGTCGGTGGCACTACCGGCCGGAAACGGCACGACAAACCGGATCGACTTGCTGGGGTAGGCCTGGGCCACGGCATGGGTGCAAAAAGCTGCAATCGCCAACACGACGGCAACGCGGCCAGCGGCTTGCGCCAATCGGCCAAAAGAATTCAATGATTGCATGGGGTCTCCGATGGATTGTTGTGACTACAGGCTGCGTCTCCGCGTTTTGCCCGCGCGCGCAAGGACCCGATCTTAGACCGCGCCTGTCACGGCGAACGGTGCAGGCGCGGCGCAGACAAGGCCACCAGATTGTCCGCGACGGCGG
>JAJAZK010000287.1 GCA_026785765.1 Rhodoferax sp.
GGGTACAGGTCGGCACGGCGTACCTGCTGTGCCCGCAGGCAACCACGAGCGCAGTGCACCGGGCGGCGCTGGAGAGTGCCGCTTTTACCCATACCGCCTTGACCAATCTGTTCAGCGGCCGACCAGCGCGGGGTATCGTCAACCGCTTGATGAATGACCTCGGACCCCTTAGTGAGTTCGCTCCCGCGTTTCCACTGGCGGCTACCGCAATTGCACCGTTGCGTGCGGCGGCTGAGGCACTGGGTAGCGGTGACTTCTCTCCCTTGTGGTGTGGGCAGAACACCTCTGGCTGCCGCGCGATCGACGCCGGGGAACTGACTCTGGAATTGGCGAGGGGCGTTTAAGAAGCGGGTTGCCAGTGCGGTGTTGCACGCTGTAGAGACCTGAATAGTTGCTCGCCAGACACGCCTGGTGAGGTGGTCGGTGGGCGAAAAACCCTACCGCAGACTTCCGGGCGGGGCCACACGCCCCGCCGACCACCCCGCGTGCAGAAGCGGCAGGCCGAGCAGAGTGATCAGGCCCGTTGCCACTGCCAGGCGGGTCCAGCCATAGATACGCACGGGATTGCCGCAGGCCGGTCAGGCCGCTGTCGCGCCGCCTGGAGTGGACAGCACCACACGCAGGAAGTGGCCGATCTCGGTGATTTCTGCGGGGTGCACGCTGTGCGGCATCGGGTAGGTGTGCCACTGAACCGTGTAACCGATTGTGGTGAGTGCATTGCGCGATGCTTCGGCGCGCGCCAGAATAATCATCGGATCGTTGATGCCGTGGGCCATGAAGATGGGCAACGAGCGGTTGACATCACTGCACTCGGCGGCCACGCTGTGCGCCAGCGGCAAATAGCCCGACAACGCCACGATGCCAGCCAGGCGGCGCGGATAGCGCAAACCGGTGTGCAGGACCATCGCACAACCCTGTGAAAACCCTGCCAGGACGATCCGCTCCGACGCAATTCCGCGGCCGATTTCGCGTTCGATCAAGGCTTCGATGGCCAGCGCCGAGCGCCGGATGCCGGCTTCGTCCTCGCGCCGTTGCAGCTCGGTACCCAGGATGTCGTACCACGCCGGCATCACATGGCCGCCGTTCAAGGTCACCGGGATGCTGGAGGCATGTGGAAACACGAAACGGATCGCCGGACACCCGCCAAGGTCGAGCTCCGGCACAATTGCGGCAAAGTCGTTGCCGTCGGCACCCAGGCCATGCAGCCAGATCACGCTGGCAGTCGGAACGGGTCCGCTGGTGGTTTCGATACAAGGCAGGCAGTTGTTCATGGTAGGCAGGGGTGGTCTGTGGGATGTTGGGTCGTCAATGTGTCGGAAACTATAACAACGCGTTGCGTGGCGCGTATGCTGGCGCCGCTGCTGCTGTGTTTGCCGGCCCTGGTCGGTGCACAGTGGAGCAGCAACCGGGGCTACCAGCTATTGCAGCGGGTGGACGATGTGCTGTTTGGTGTGGACAGCTTGTCACTGGTGATCCTGGACCGCCAGCATGTCGCGGGTTCGCTGGTACGGGTTAACGTGTTGCAACCGAATCCGGTTCGCGGGCGCACCGAGTTTGTTGCGCACTGCGCCAGGCCCTTGCGTTTTGCGGCGGTGCCGAGCGGAACCAAAGGCCGTCCGCAACCCGCACAACTGGAGTTCTCGGTTGCCAAGATACTCGACGGCACCTGGTTCGCCGCCGAGTTCGCGTGCGAAAGCACACGCCAGCCGGCGCGCGCCGCGCTGCTGGCGAAGGATCTGTTCGAGCGCGGCGGCCCGGGCGACACTGAGATCGTGTACTGCGAATTGCAGCCCGACGGAAGCAGCCAGACCCGCCCTGGTGTGGAGGTGCGGTATAGCGAAGAGTTCAATGCGGTTGCTGTCAACCGCCAATGGCTGAGTTCGGGTCAGGTGAGCGCCGAAGAAGTGCGCTTCGGCGCTATCGGCATCTGGCATGTGGACCGCAAGGACCTGCATGTACGCAAGACGGTGCCAAGCGGAGAGATGGTGTTTTCCGGCATTTGCGACCGGCGCCCTCCGCCGCCAGCTCTACGCTGATTCGCGGCGATCTGCCCGAAACGGCGCAGCTGTTCTTTCACTGCGGCACCATTTTTCGGTCGCTCCATAAGATGTCTCAGGACAACAGGGCCTGGGCAAATTCACGTGCGTTGAAGGTTTCCAGTTCTTCCAGCTTTTCGCCGACCCCGATGAAATACACCGGAATCGGGCGTTCGCGGGCAATGGCGGCAAGTACACCACCCTTGGCCGTGCCGTCGAGCTTGGTGACGATCAGGCCGGTCAGTTGCAAGGCGTCGTCGAAGGCCTTTACCTGGGTCAACGCGTTTTGACCGGTATTGCCATCGATCACCAGCACAATCTCATGCGGCGCCGTCGGGTCCGCCTTGGAAATCACACGCTTGATCTTGCGCAGTTCTTCCATCAAGTGCAGTTGTGTTGGCAAGCGGCCAGCCGTGTCCACCAGGACCACGTCCTTGTCACGCGCCTTGCCGGCACATACCGCGTCATAACTCACCGCCGCCGGGTCGGCGCCTTGATGGCTGATGATTTCCACCGTGTTGCGATCGGCCCAAACGCCAAGTTGCTCCCTGGCGGCGGCCCGAAATGTGTCGGCGGCGGCAAGCAGTACCGAGGCACCCCGGTAAGACAGATGGCGCGTCAGTTTGCCGATCGAGGTCGTCTTGCCTGCGCCGTTGACACCCACTACCATCATCACGGTTGGCCGGTTCTTGCCGATTACCAGGGTCTTCTCCAAAGGCGCGAGCAGCTCGGTGAGTCCATCGGTAAGAATTGCCTTGACCGCAGCGGGGTCGGTGACCCGGCCCTCCTTGACACGCCGTTTCAGGTCTTCCAGCAGGTGCTGGGTTGCCTTGACGCCCGAATCGGCCAGGACCAGCGCTGATTCGAGCTCCTCGTAGAGCGTCTCGTCGATCTTTGTTCCGGTGAATACTGCCGCTATGCTGGCGCTGGTTTTCTTCAGACCGGACCGCAGGCGGTTGGTCCAGCTGGTTCTGGCCGATACTGCGACGGGGGCGCTTTCGCTGGTGGGATCGGGCGCGGAGAAGTGGACTCCGGCGGCGCGCGCTGCACTTGGCGGTAGCGTCTCCGGCGCCACCGTGGTGGCATTGGGCACCACGGTCAGATCGGGATCCGGCACAGACGGTACAGGTTTTTTCCGGAAGAAACTGAACATTTTTGGCGGTTACGGGATCACACTATTCTATGAAACGTTTAAGCGCACTCTTTTGTATGTGGTTTGGCCTGGCGGCCGGTGCAGGTGCCCAGGAGGCTGCGCCGACCGTGCAGTTCACACTCGCGAACGGTTTGACCGTGATCGTCAAGCCGGACCGGCGTGCTCCGACGGCTGTGCATATGTTGTGGGTACGCGTAGGCTCCGTCGACGAGGTCGACGGCACCAGCGGTGTCGCACATGTGCTGGAGCACATGATGTTCAAGGGAACTCCGACACTGCGTGTCGGCGAGTTCTCGCGCAGGGTTGCGGCACTCGGAGGGCGTGAGAATGCCTTCACCAGCCGCGACTTCACTGGTTATTACCAGCAGATTCCGGCTGGACAACTCGAAGAGGTGATGCGGCTGGAAGCAGACCGTTTTTCCAACAACCAGTGGGAGGACGCGGAGTTCACCAAGGAAATCGAGGTCGTGAAGGAGGAGCGCCGCCTGCGCACCGAGGACAACCCGCGCGCGCAGTTGTTTGAGGCGATGAACGCCGCAGTGTTCATGGCATCACCCTATCGGCGCCCGGTGGTCGGCTGGATGAGCGACCTTGATGCCATGACACCGGCTGACGCGCGGGAGTTTTATCGCCGCTGGTACGTGCCCTCCAATGCGGCCGTGGTGGTGGCGGGAGACGTTGATCCGGCGCAGGTTCTGGCGCTGGCGCAGAAGTATTACGGGGGCGCGCGCGACGGCAGTGTCCCGCAGCGCAAGCCGCGACTGGAGCCGGCGCAAAATGGCACGCGCCGCCTGGAGGTCAAGGCGCCCGCCGAGCAGGCCTACGTGGCGTTGGCGTTCAAGGTGCCCGGCCTTGCCAGCACGGGGTTGGAAGCAGGAACCGCGACGGGATCCGATGAGGACGCCCTGGCCTTGACCGTGTTGGCGGCCGTGCTCGATGGCTACACCGGTGCGCGGCTCGACCGTGCGCTGGCGCAGGGTGACACCAGGGTGGCGGACAGCGCGGGTGCCTTCAACGGCTTGTGGGGGCGGGGACCGCAGCTGTTCACGCTCGACGGAGTGCCGGCCAAGGGCCGAACCGCACAGCAGGTGGAGAGCGCGTTGCGCGAGCAGGTCGCGCGCATCGCGCGCGAGGGGGTCTCCGAGGCGGAACTCAACCGCGTCAAGACGCAGTGGGTGGCCAGCGAGGTCTACAAGCTCGATTCGGTCTTTAATCAAGCCCGTTCGCTGGGCAGTTATTGGGCCCTCGGTTTGCCGCGCGATGCCGGCGAGCGCCTGGTTGCCCGTTTGCGCTCGGTCAGCGCGCAGCGCGTGCAGGAGGTGGCTGCACGCTACTTTGGCGACGACCAGTTGACGGTGGCGACCCTGCTGCCGCAAGCGCCAGACCCGACGCGCAAACTACGGATTGCGCCCGCAGGCGCAAGGCACTGAGATGACCGCTTCGATCCAATCCCTGATGCGCCTTGCAGCCGGCATGCTGGTGGCGTCCTTCTGCGCGCAACTGGCCTGGGCCGGTATTCCGATCCAGTACTGGACGCAGCCTTCCGGTGTGAAGGTGTACCTGGTGCAGAGTCCCGGCATACCGATGGTGGATGTCCAGATCGACTTCGATGCGGGTGGACGGCGCGACCCGCCTGAGCAGATCGGCCTGGCCAGCGTGACCGCCAGCATGGCGTCGCGCGGCGTGGCGGCCGACGGAACGGCGCCAGCCCTCGATGAAAATGGCTTGAGTGAGGCGTGGGCGGATCTCGGCGCCAGTTTTGCCGCCAGCGCCGGCAGCGACCGCATGAGTTTTTCGCTGCGTTCCCTTACCTACCCCGACCTGTTGCCGAAGGCGGTGCAACTGGCGGCGCGGCAGTTGGGGCGACCCAGTTTTCCGGCAGACATATGGCGTCGCGAGCGCGAGCGTGTGGCGGCTGGACTGCGGGAATCCGGCACACGACCGGCGACGGTCGCGGCGCGCGCCTTTTCGGCAGCAGTGTTTGGCCAGCATCCCTACGGGTTCGAGGTCACCGAAGCCACATTGGCGCGGATCGAAGTTTCCGACATGCAACGCGTCTACACCAGCTTGATCACTCCCTGCCGCGCTAAGGTGTCCATCGTGGGCGCGCTGGCGCGCGCCCAGGCGGACGAGCTGGTGGCGTTGCTGTTTGCCCGTCTGGCCGCGGGAGCCTGCACCCCGCTTGCGGCAGTGGCGGAGGTGGAGGCGCTGGCGGCTGCGCGAGAGATCCGTATTCCTTTCGAATCAGCGCAGGCCCATGTGCTGATCGGGCAGCCCGGCATCCGCCGCAGCGACCCGGATTTCTTTGCCATCACCGTGGGCAACTACATCCTGGGTGGCGGCGGCTTTGTCTCGCGGCTGTCGGAGGAGGTGCGTCAGAAGCGTGGGCTGAGTTACAGCGTTTACAGCTTTTTCTCGCCCGGCCTGCACGCGGGCGCATTCACTGTCGGTTTGCAGACCCGTCCCGATCAGGCGACCCAGGCCGTTGCGGTCTCGCGTGAAGTGCTCGCGCGTTTCGTCCTGGACGGCCCAACAGCGGCAGAACTGGAGTCGGCCAAGTCCAATCTGGTGGGCGGATTTGCGCTGCAGATCGACAGCAACCGCAAACTGCTGGGTAGTGTGGCGAACATCGCCTGGAACAATTTGGCGCTGGATTACCTCGACACCTGGACGCAGCAGGTGCAGAAGGTTACTGTGGAGGACATCCGCAATGCGTTTGCGCGCAGATTGCAGCCGCAGAGCATGGTAACTGTGGTGGTCGGCGCTGCGGCGCTGGCCAACTGATCCGGCGCGGCCGACATCCGCGCCCTTACCCGTTACGCCGCGGCCATGGTCAAGAATGTCAGGCGGCCTGCTGGCGACCCTGCGGGCGCAGATTCAGCGAAGACCGTTTTGCGCGACGCGCACGCGGTACGCATCATCGGCGGCATGTGGAAACGCAGCAAGTTGCCGGTGGGCAACAGCCCTGGTCTGCGGCCGACGCCAGACCGCGTGCGCGAAACCCTGTTCAACTGGCTTGGCCAGGATCTGCGCGGCTGGCGCTGCATCGATGTTTTTGCAGGTACCGGTGCCCTGGGCTTCGAGGCCGCGTCGCGTGGTGCGTCCGAGGTACTGCTGGTTGAACAGGACCGGGCGCTGGTAGAGCAGTTGCAGGCACAACGGCTGCGCCTGGAAGCGGGAGCCGTCACAGTATTGCGTGGCGACGCCGTGTTGGTGCTGCGGCAACAGGCAGTCGCCAGCGTGGATCTGGTGTTTCTGGACCCGCCATTTGATTCACTGCTATATGACGCTGCGGTGCAGGCGGCAGTTGCGGCAATGGCGCCTGATGGCTACCTCTATCTGGAGGCAGCCCGGCCATGGTCTGCCCAACGGGTGGCGGGACACGGCTTGGTATTGCAGCGCCAACTCAAGGCCGGTGCCGTCGTGGCGCATCTGTTGAAGAAGCAGTCGGCTCCCCATGCATAATGCGGCGCATCAACCGGCACCATGGATACTACATGTCGAACAACATCATCGCGGTGTACCCTGGCACTTTTGATCCAATGACGCTGGGGCATGAAGATGTCGTGCGCCGGGCAGCGCAGTTGTTTGACAACGTGATCGTGGCGGTTGCCGCCGGGCATCACAAGAAGTCGATGTTCAGTCTGCAAGAGCGGGTCGAGATGGCATGTGAGGTGGTCAAACCCTACTCCCACGTGACGGTGGAGAGTTTCGACGGTTTGATGCGCGACTTTGTGGTGGCCCGTGGTGCCAAGGCGATGGTGCGGGGCCTGCGCGCCGTGACCGATTTCGATTATGAGTTCCAGCTCGCCGGCATGAACCGGACACTCATGCCGGACGTGGAAACCGTGTTCCTGACACCCAGCGACAAGTACCAGTTCATCTCCAGCACCTTCGTGCGCGAAATCGCCATGCTGGGCGGCGAGGTCGACAAGTTTGTCGAGCCCGCCGTGTTGCGCCGCCTGCAGGACAAGGTGCGGGAATTGCAGCAGCAGGCCTGAGCAGCGCCGGACCGCTTGGCGGCAGCGAGCCTTCAGGCCGCAGCTGCGTTCAGTATCCGCAACCAGTCGCGCAGGCAGGCGGTTACAAATTCTGGCTGCTCCATGGTCAACATGTGGCCACACTGGCCGACCATCATCAGCTGCGCACCCGGAACCAGCGCGGCAATCTCATGGGAACAATCGGGTGGGGTCAACTGGTCACTGTCACCGCACAGTACCAGCACCGGGCAGTTGACGTGCGCCAGGTGTTGCCGTGCGTCCGGGCGCGCCATGACGGCGCGGTTTTGCCGAACCAGCTGATCGACGCCAGCTGCGAGTACGAAGTCGAGATACGTCCCGGTGAGTGCGCGGTCCCGCGCGTGGCTGGCGTGAAAGGCCAGTGGAACGTTGGCGCGTAACACCTCTGCGCTGCGTCCGTCTTCAAAAAGCCGGATGGCAGCTTCACGCAGCCGGCGTATGTCGTCGGCTTCCGGACGGGCGCTGGTGCCGAGCAAGGCGGCTGCGCGGACGCGTTGAGGAGCCTGGCGCAGCACCTCCATCGCGACCATGCCGCCCATCGACGCGCCACACAGGATCAAGCGCCCGGGATATTCCTCCAACACGGCACTGGCCATGGCTTCGATGCGGTCGTGTCGGGTGTGGAC
>JAJAZK010000288.1 GCA_026785765.1 Rhodoferax sp.
CTGCTGGCCGAGTTGGCGCTACATCATCTGGACTTGGTGCTTGCCGGACAGTCGGCACCGCGCAACCCGAACCTTCGCCTGACGAGCGAGCGGCTGGTCGAGTCGACGGTGGAATGGTACGGACCGGCCGCCCATGTGCACAAGGCAGACGTGGATCAGTTCCCGCAATCGTTGAACCGCCTGCCGGTGCTGCTGCCCACCGGCCACTCGGCGTTGCGCCCGGCCCTGGATCGCTGGTTCGAGGCCCGAGGATTGCGGCCGCGGGTCGTCGGCGAATTCGAAGACAGCGCGCTGATGGCGGTGTTTGCTGCGCGCGGAATGGGGGTGTTCCCGGTCAGCCGCCTTGGCTCTAGTGAGATGAGCTTCATGCGCGGATTACGATTACTTGGGCGCTGCGATGAGGTGAAGGAGGAAATCCACGCCATCCGCTCACGCCGCGGCCAACATCACCCTCTGGTGCTGCAGGTCATCGCTGCGGCACGTTACTGAGCGCTCTCGCTCAGGCGGCCTGCGCGTCGGCGGTAGCAAACCGGCTACCTTCGTCTGCCTCTCCACTGATGCCCCAATGGCGGCGAGCAGCCTCCAGGACCAGCTTTTCGCCGTCGGCAAGGTGTCGGTCTCCTAGTGCTGCAGCGACCGCCAGCCGAAGCACCTTGCGCTGAAGCTCAGGCTCGTCCACTTCGGCCATCGGCGAGGCCAAAGTGCTGTCGTCCACGCCGCCCAGCATTGAACCGCCGCCGATGTCGCCCATCAGTAAGTCTTCGCAAAGCGTTTGGAGGATGCGGGGTAAGCCGTCGGGGTCCAGTCCCAGCTCGCGGGGCGCATCGAGCTGGGTCAGTGCATCGATTTCCGAGCGGCAGACATGGCCGTCAGCGATAAGGACGAGTGCCACGATACGTGCGGCGTCTTCGGGGCTGTTGCGAGGGTAGGAGCGCATGGCGGTTGTCTTTCGTGAAGGGACGAGAATGGGGGGGTACGCGTGTTGATGGGGAGAGGATAGTGAGACGGCGGCAGGAATCTACAGGTGCCGTCAGTCGCGCCAAGCGCGGCGGTGCGGCATCCGAGCGGTATGCGGGTGCACAGCCCGGATCGGGATCAGCGTCATCGCTTTGGGTTGGCGTTCCACTGTCAGCAGCAGCTGCAGGTACTGCAATGTCTGGTGCAGACGCTCGACGCCGCGCTGCTGCCAGCGCACGATACCGGAGTCGTTGGAACGGAAGTGAACTTTAATGGTTGAGCCTTGCGGAAGTTTGAAAAAAATCAATTGTGGGCTTGATGAGTCAGAGGAAAAAGCAGAGCTTCCGTGAGTCGAGATTCGGGAAAACCGAACGACGTGATATCACCGACGCCGACTGGTGGCACAGCGCCCGCGTGAGCGGCAAGCCTGCAGATGGGTGTGGCGCCCCGCAAGCATCACAGTATCTGCAGCTTCATGCTCTGGCTGGCCGGACTTCGGTAACCTTAGCCCGGAAAAAGGCTCGCTCGGTAGCTGAGAAGTCCCATTGCTCGATGAGGCAGCAGCCCGGGGATGAATCCGCGCCCCACCGCAGCAGATTTACCGAATTGGGAACCCCCGTGCGCACCCGCGATGAGACCGCCGTGCCCGCCTGTACCGCACAAACCGGCCGCGCCAAGCTGTGCAGTGTCGTGACGTAGGGCAGGTGGATGTGCCCACCCATGACGAGATCGGCGCCCGCGGCGGACCAGCGATGCAGTGCGGCGGCGTGTCCGCGCAGCCGGCTCGGCGAGTCTTCGGCGCGGGTCACGGCCACGGGCTGGTGTACCACCACGACACGCAACTGCGCAGACCCGGCGCTTTCGAGCATCCGAGCCACGCGGTCGATCTGCCGCGCGGACACCTCTCCATGCTTGTGCCGCCAGACCCGCGTGGTGTTGACGCACACGACCATTAGGTCGTTTGAGGAATGCACGGGTTCGAGATCGGAGCCGAAAGCCGCGATGTGCCGGGCGTAAGGGCGGCGCAGGCGCGTCCACAGATCGAAGAGCGGTATGTCGTGATTGCCTGGAACGGCCAGCACCGGCAAACCGAGGCGGTCCACGAAGGCGCGAGCCGCCCGAAACTGCGCCGGCTCCGCGCGCTGCGTGATGTCGCCCGAGAGCACGAGCAGATCGGGCCGCAGTTGCTGGGCCAGCGCCGCCAGCGCTTCGACGACCAGCGGCTGTTCGGTGCCGAAGTGCGGGTCCGAAATCTGTAGCAAGACGCTCATCCGCCTGTCCGTTGCGGGAGGGTTGCGGTGTCGATCGCTGCGTCGATCACTGCGTCGGTTGCCGCGTTATCAGGGCGCGGCATCAGCAGGTAAAGTGGCTTGGCGAGCACGCGGAAGTCGAGCGGCGCGCGCATCCTCGTGACCTCGCCGTCGAAGGCCACCTTCACCCCGCGGCGGCCGTGGACGAGCGTCGGCCTCACCACCATGTGCTCGAACTCGAAGCGTTCCACGCTCTGCGCCTCGCCGAGTGTGCCCATGGCGCCATGTAGCATCAGCCTGATCATCGATAGCGTGCCGATCGGCCGCAGCATGACTGCGGTGATGCTGCCGTCTTCAGGTGCGCGCACGGGGCCGCTTTCAGGTTGTATCTGCGGCTGCACTCCCAACTGCTCCAGTTGCAGTCGATTGTTGCCCACGAATAGCGTCAGCGCTCGCACGTCGCGAACCGTTGCGCCCTGTTCGATGTGCATACGCAGGTGCCGTTGCGCGCGCAGCAGCGTGGCGCCGGCCGCCCAGAACGCCACCCACCGGCTGCGCCCGAAACGCGCCTTGTGCACCTCGCGGTCTTCCAGCAGATCGGGGTAAAGACCCAGGCTGGCGTTGACCAGAAATACGCGGTCGTTGACAGCAGCAACTTGCACCGGCAACGGCGTCCAGCCAAGCAACAGCCGTGCGGCCTCGGCCGGGTCGGCGGGAACACCGTGCGTGCGGGCGAAGTAGTTGAACGTGCCCTGCGGCACTACACCCATGGCGCAGCCTACGGCGTGCGCGGCCTGTGCCACCGTGTTGAGGGTGCCGTCGCCGTCGACGGCGACCACTGCCGTACGGGTGGCGATGGCCCTATTCGCAGCGTGCTGCGATGCGAAGGTCAACGCAGCGGGGCGGCTGAACAGCATATCTCCGCGTCGTCCAGCCGCCCGTAGCGCGGTTTCTATAATTTCGCGTTTCGCGTCCGCGTCGCTGCTTCCAGCGGCCGCATTGATGACGAACTGGAGTGGCGACGCGGGGTCGATTTCTGGACAGACAGCCATGACGCGCTCGCTACAGACCTGAGCAAACGATCTCACTCATGGCGCAGCCGGTCACCGAAGACGGTGTGCTCACCCTCCTTGCGATCGGCGCCGGGCGCGTCGTAAAGGACGAGCCAGCTCGGCTTGCCTCCCGACAACCCTGTTGGCAGGTCGCAGATGGCTTCGGCGCGGTTAGTGCCGCGTCCGTGGGGCAGCGAGACAGACTCCGTCAGTGCCGCCTCGAAACGAATCGGTTCTCTATTGGCCGCCAGCAAGGGTCTCGCTGCAGGCCACTTGAAGACGCGGATCTCGCCGTTCAGCACCATCGTCGGGCCGGCCAG
>JAJAZK010000289.1 GCA_026785765.1 Rhodoferax sp.
AGACATCACCGCCCAGAAGCAGGCCTCGCAGTATGCCCGCAGCCTGCTCGAGGCGAGCCTGGATCCACTGGTCACGATCAGCCTGGACGGCAAGATAACCGACGTGAGCGAGGCCACAGTGAAAGCCACTGGAGTGGCCCGCGAAGAACTAGTCAGTAGCGATTTCTCCAATTACTTTACCGAACCCGACAAGGCCCGCGAAGGTTATCAAAGGGTGTTCGCCGATGGCTTCGTGGCGGACTACCCCCTTACGATCCAACAGACAAGCGGCAAGCTGATCGACGTGCTGTACAACGCATCGGTCTACAAGGACGTGGACGGCAATGTGCTGGGCGTGTTTGCTGCAGCCCGAGACATCACCGACAGAAAACTGATTGATCGTATTCTTCATGACAAGAACCTCGAACTGGAACGAGCTACCGCGATCGCCGAGAAAGCGAATCGCGCGAAGTCGGATTTCCTGTCCAGCATGAGCCATGAACTGCGTACGCCACTCAACGCGATCCTCGGCTTTGCGCAACTGGTGGAGGCTGGATTGCCGATTCCAACGCCAAGACAAAAGCGCAATATAGACCAGATTCTCAAGGCCGGCTGGTATCTGCTGGAACTGATCAACGAGATTCTGGACCTCGCACTGGTCGAATCCGGAAAACTGTCGCTGTCTCAAGAACCGGTCTTGATCGCGCAAGTAATGGTGGAGTGCCAGGCGATGGTTGAGCTACAGGCACACGAACGCGGCATAGCCATAGTGTTTGCGCACATTGACTCTGCCCTTTATGTCTGGGCCGACCGGACCCGGCTGAAACAGATTCTGGTCAACTTGCTCTTCAACGCCATTAAATACAACCGGACGGGTGGTTCGCTGTTTGTGGACTGTGCACCGACGCCCACGCAGGCGATACGCATCAGCGTGCGAGATACCGGCCTTGGGTTGGCGCCGGAGCAGTTGACCCAACTTTTTCAGCCCTTCAACCGTCTCGGCAGGGAAGCCGGCACGGAAGAAGGCACTGGTATCGGTCTGGTCGTTACCAAACGTCTGGTCGAACTGATGGGTGGGCGCATTGGGGCCGAGAGCCTGGTCGGACAGGGCAGCGTTTTCTGGTTCGAACTGGATCTGGCGGCCCCGCCCGGGTTCACCCCCCCCCCGACCATGCAGTCCCAGGCGAATTGCCCTCGCCCAAAGATGCACTGGCGCACACACTGCTTTGCGTCGAGGACAATCCGGCGAATCTCGAACTGGTGCAGCAACTGGTGGACCAGCAACCTGGTTTACGTCTGCTGACGGCATTGGACGGCACTCTTGGGGTCGAGCTTGCGCGGGCCCATCTGCCGGTTGTCATTCTGATGGACATCAATCTGCCTGGCATCAGCGGAATTGATGCGATGCAGATCTTGCGTGCAGACCCCTTGACCGCGCACATTCCGATCATCGCCGTCAGTGCCAGCGCATCATCCGCCGATATCGACGCGGGACTCAAAGCCGGCTTCTTCAGTTACGTGACAAAACCGATCCGGATCGACAGGTTCATGGAGTCCCTCAACGCGGCGCTGGCTTTTTCACAAACATCGGCAGGACGGGTCACCGAGAGAAGCTGACGCCTGTCCGCTCATCGAATACGGGCCTCTGCAGTATTTGATGCATTCAATCAACCATTACCTTTCGCCGGCATGAATGGCATTGCTTTTTGTTGGCCAGCTGCTTGGCAGAGCAAGCCTGCCACTATAACGTGGCGTCCAGACTGGTCTATCACCTGGATCTTGCGCTCTACAGTCAAGGAGCTAATGGCGAAGGTCGGCTTTCGCAGCTTATGCATAGTTCCCTGTTGTGAATAGCAGCGGCAGAAATTTCCTCAAGCACCGCATGAACACTGGGTTTGCGGCGAGACGCGTTCGGTCGCGGTATACATAATTTCCCTGTCCCAGTGTGTTCGACGCGCAAGTAGGCGGGCGCAGTGACCACGCCTTGACTCAGTCTTTGAGGCCCACAATACCCCGTACCGCTCGTAGCTACATAGGTCAGACTGCCAAACCCGCCGACCATCTATTGCGCTGGCAGCGGGTGCATCAACGCCGGTCAATGGCCCGTCGATCACAAAAAAAGTTGCCGCTGCTGCAAGAAGACCGGCAATAATTTTGACTGCCTGATCGGCAAGCGCAAAAGCAATTCCCTATCGCACCAATGCTGGCAACCTGCGCGCGTGGTTCAGTCCAACAAGGTTTATCTGCCGCAGGAGGTGCTCTTGGTTTCTACCGGCTCGGCCTCGAGGCAGATAAACGCTATTCGTTAGGCCCCAAGGAGGAGACAGTCGTTGCCCACCATTTACGTTCCGGCCCAATCCGCTGACGACTGGGCTCAGTTCCTCGCGGATCCCGTCAAGCATTGGCGAACCGGATACTCGGCGCGCACGCTGGCCTACTCATGGCAGGAGGCAAACGGATTTCCCAGTGAAGTTCAAGACGCGTTCGCGTCCAACGAACATCTTTCGGGAATTCAGCTGCTTCTGGCGCTGCCAGAGCATCAGGTGCCATTGGTAAGCGGTTTCAGACCGTCTCAGAACGACATATGGGCCCTCGCCCGCGCGGGCACTGAACTCGTTTCAGTTGCTGTAGAGGGAAAGGTATCAGAACCATTCGGCCCCACGCTGTCCAAGTGGCTCGCGGAAACGTCGAAGGGAAAGTCCGCACGGCTGGCGTGTCTGCGCAGAGAGTTGAACCTGAACGAAGAGCTAGCCGGCACCATACGTTATCAACTCCTTCACCGCACCGCCTCAGCGGTCATCGAGGCAAAGCGCTTCGGTGCACCACACGCAGTAATGCTTGTCCACTCCTTCAGCCCATCACAAGAATGGCTCCAGGATTTCCACGAGTTTTCCTCATTGCTACGTGTGGAGCCTGCGGTCAACAAGGTTATGTCAGCTGGCAACCGTGGCGGCGTTCATCTACATATTGGCTGGGTTTGCGGCAATGAAAAGTACCTTTCCATGTAGCGGCGCATTGGAGCCTAACGAAAAAGGACAGATCGCGCAAAGCCGCGATCTGATCCGGCTGTTGGACGAGCCCGAATTGCCGAGCCGGTTGCCGACACAGTAAACATCTCTCAGAATTTTGGCCGATGCCGATGGCCGGGCAGCACACATAGGCTGACAC
>JAJAZK010000290.1 GCA_026785765.1 Rhodoferax sp.
ACGCGGTTGCCGCCATCGTGCGCCGCCATCCGGGCAAGCTGGCGGCCTTCGCGGCTGTGCCACTGCAGGCGCCGCAGGCGGCGGCGGAGGAGTTGCGCCGAGCCGTGACCGAACTGGGGCTGGTGGGCGCAGCGTTTGGGACCGACACCCATCTGCCACTCGACGCGCCGGCGCTGGACGCCTTGTACTCCGAGGCAGTTCGGCTGGATGTGCCTTTGTCTATCCACCCAGGCCCGGCTGGTATCGACGGCCCACGCGGAGACCCTGCACTGAAGCGATTCGATCTGGACATCATCGCCGGTTTTGCCGCGCAGGAGACGCTGGCGGTGGCGACCCTGATTTACGGGGGCGTGCTGGACCGCCACCCGAAGCTTGACGTTTTGTTCAGCCATGGCGGCGGAGCCACTGCCTTGTTGATGGGGCGTATGGCCAAGGCTGCGCGCAAACGGCCCTGGGCTTCGGCCGCGCTGCGCCCGGACGGCGCCTTCGAAGAACGTTTGCAGCGGTTATGGTTCGACACGCATGTCGACCATCCACTGGTGCTGGAGCTGCTGTCGGCTGCGGTCGGACGCGAGCACCTGGTCTATGGCACCAACTTCGCCGGCTGGGACGAGCCAGACGCGCCGTCCACGGCGGGCGCTGCGTCGGCTGCCGTAAAACCGCCCGCGGTCGCGGCGGATCTTGCAGTCAATGCGCGCCGCTTGTTGCGCGCCAACACCACAGGCTGAGGCAAGATCATGGCAAGCGCAACCCTGCTGGAAGGCGGCAGTGTCATTGATGGAACCGGCACGGCGCCGTTTGCGGCAGCCGTCTTGATCGAGTCGGACGTGATTGCTGCTGTCGGCCAGGCAGCGACCGAGCGCGCCCGCCACCTGCAGCACGCCACCCGGATTGACGTGTCGGGCATGACGGTGATGCCGGGCCTGATCGACGCGCATGTGCATCTGTCGTTTGACGACGCCGCGTCCAACCCCGAGGTATTCCACCTGCGCCGTAACGCCCTGTCGGCGCTGGTGGCGTCGTACAACGCGCGCAAGCTGCTGCGTGCCGGTGTCACCGGCATCCTCGATCCGGACTCGATTTTCGAGAACATGGTCGATGTGCGCGATGCCATCGATGTCGGCATTGTCGAGGGCCCGCGGATTGCGTGTGGTTGTTATGCGCTGATTCCCGGGCTCGGTGGTACTGCCGGGCGCATGATCAGCGACACCGGGATCACCGGTTATGTGACGGTGGTCCAGGGCAAGGACGCAATCATGGCCGAGGTGCGGCGCCAGATCAAGGTAGGCGCGGACTGGATCAAGGTGCACGTGTCCGGTATTGCGCCGCGCTATGCGCACCTTGGGGAAATGTGTAGCTGGTCGCAGGAAGAACTCAACACCATCTGCGAGACGGCGCACGACCTGGGTGTTCCGGTGATGGGGCATTCCCGCGGCGCGACATCCACCACGCGCGCGGCGCGCGCTGGCATGGACCTGATCTTTCACGGCACCGGCATGGACGAGGCCGCGCTGGAGGAAGTCATAAAGCGGCGCACGCCGGTTTGCCCGACACTCACGTTTCAGGCCAATATTGTCGACTTCGGCCATCAGCTCGGTGGCGACCCGGCATTTGCAAAACTGTTCGAGCGTGAGATCGTGGATTCGGTCGAATCCTTGCGGCGCCTGCACGATGCCGGTGTGCCGTTGTTGTGTGGCAGCGAATCCGGCTTTTCGATGGTGCCGTATGGGCATTGGCATTACCGCGAGATGGAGGTCTTCACGCGTTACCTTGGCTTGGACAACCTGCAGGCGATACGCTGCGCCACGCAGGAGAACGCTTTCGCCTTGAAGATGTCGGGCAAAACCGGGGTGATCGCCGTCGGCATGAAAGCCGACGTCATCTGCGTCGCGGGTGACCCGGCGCAAGACCTCACCATCCTGGGCGAGCCGGGCCGGGTGCGCCATGTGTTTGTGGACGGGCGCAAGATGGATTTGTCCGATTTGCCCGCGCGCAAACCGCTCGAAGGATGGCGCATGCCCTCCATGGGCCAGCAGTTGACGCGCGACTTTGCGCTCAACGGCAACGTCGCCGCAACCGCTTCCCACGGCAATCCGCAGATCAAAGGCGGCGACCTTCACGATCACCCGGGCTGACCAGCGCTGCAACCGCCGCTCACGGTAACCCGCAAATCGAATCACTCCGAAGCACTATCTATGAGCGAACTGGAAAAATTGTCGCGCCGGGTGGAACAACTTGAGGCGCGGGTGGAGATTGCCGAGTTGTGCAGCGCTTACGCGATTGCCTGTGACGAGCATGACCTGGCCCGCCTCGAGTCGTTGTTTGCGCCGGACGCAGTGCTGGACTCGCCAAGCAAGTTGCTGCACGCCAATGGCCGGGCTGAGATCATGGCGCTGTACGTCCGGCTGTTCAAGATCCGCGGACCGGGTTTCCACTGGACACACGACCATTTTGTCCACTTTGATGGTGCTTCAATGGATCGCGCCACCGGCCTGGTGTTGAGCCACGCGGAAACCTGCCCGGATGACGAGGGCAGCATGTCTGCCATGCGCTACGAGGACGAGTACACGAGGCTTGATGGGCGCTGGGTGTTTCGCAAGCGCTTGCTCAAGTTCCTTTACTACGTGCCGGTGAAAGACTACGCGCAGGCCTTGCGCGGCCCGATCCGTGTCACCATGGGTGGGCGCAAGTTGCCCGGCGACATGCCGGAGTCGTCGCCCGGCTGGCAGGCGTTTGAGCGCGAGCACCGGTCGTGACCGGTCGCAGTGAATGCCGTCGCCCGCGGCGAGCGAGAAGGAGTTAGCGTGGATCCGAACACTGAATCGATGGCACTGGCGCGCCGTGCGCTGGCGCACCTGCACGGCAGGACAACCGACCAGGCGAGCGCGACCCTGGAGCAGCCGATCGATGCCTATACCAACCCGGAACGTTACCGGCGCGAAGTAGACAGGGTGTTCCGCCATTTGCCGCTGGCCCTGGCGCTGAGCCTGGAGTTGCCGCACCCGGGCAGCTACCGCGCGCTGACGGTGATGGAAGTGCCGGTGCTGCTGGTACGCGGTAGCGATGGCGTGGCGCGTGCCTTCCTCAATGTGTGCCGGCACCGCGGTGCCCAGATCTGCAAACCGGGTACTGGCACAGCGGAGCGTTTCGTCTGCCCTTACCACGCCTGGCAGTACGACATACAAGGCAAACTGACTGGCGTGTTCGGTGCCGCCACTTTCGGCGATGTTTCCGCCCAGACCCATTCGCTGACCGAACTGCCATGCAGCGAACGCGTCGGACTGCTGTGGGTGGTGCTGACCCCTGGCGACACCATGGACATCGACCACTGGCTGGGCGCTTTCGCCGCGCAGCTCGAAACACTGCGGCTGCACGACTGGTACCTCGTTACGCAACGCGATGTGCCGGGCCCGACCTGGAAGGTGGCGTGGGAAGGTTATCTGGAGTCGTACCACCACAATACGGTGCATCCCAACACCGTTGGAAAGTTCACCATCGGCAACCTGACCCTGCACGACACCTACGGGCCGCACCAGCGCATCGTGTTCGGGCGACGCAGCCTGAGTGAACTCGCCACGACGCCCGAGTCGGAGTGGCAGCCCGATCATCACATCCGCAAGATCCACATCGGTTTCCCGAATCTGGCGATTTCCGGCATCCTGGGCGACCACTGCATGGTCAGCCAGATCTATCCAGGTCCAACACCAGAGACCACCATCACCCGCCAGTCAGTGCTCGCGGCGCGCCGGCCGGTCACCGACGCGGAGTGCGCGGCAACCGAAGCCTTCAGCGCGATTGTGCTCACCGCCGTGCGTGACGAGGACTACGTGATCGGTGCTGGCGTACAGGCCGGCCTCAAGTCGGGCGCCAACACGGCGCTGACGATAGGGCGCAACGAGCCAGCGGTGCAGCATTTTCACCAGACGCTGGCCAAGTTGATGGGGCAGTCCGGGCGTGCTGCCTGATGGTGGACAAACTGAAGGCGCAAGACAGCTCTGTGCCGGCCCTGGCCAGCCGGGTGTCCTTCATCGTGCACACCTTGAACTCGCGCATTGCGATGGTTGGCAACCGCCATTTCCGCGCCCACGACCTGAACCATTACTCGGCGCGTATCCTGGTTTTGTTGCTGGAGCATGAGGAACTGCGCACCGGCGAATTGGTCGATCTGATGGTGTTGCCGCAGTCGACGATTTCGAGCCAGTTACAGGGTTTGCACGCCAAGCGCCTGGTGCGCCGACGGCGCTCACGCAAGGACAACCGCTCGGTCATCGTGACCCTGACCCCGCCCGGACTGGAGCTGGCACGGGACTGCAACGGGCTGAGTCTTCGCGTTCACGAGGCGGTTCTGGAAGGGGTGTCGGCGCGCGAGGCCAAGGCGGGATTTGCTTTCATGAACAAGATCAATACACGGCTGCTCGCATTGCAGCAGCAGACCGAGCAGCTCTACCCGTTTCACGACCCGGACCAGTTGCGCCAACCCGCAGCTATGCCGATCGCTCCAGTGGCAGTCCGACCGCGCAGGGTAAAACCATGATCAAACACATCGTTGTATGGAAGTTCAAGGATTCGGCACACGGTAACGACCGTGCCACCAATGCGCGGCTGACCAAGGAGAAGCTGGAGAGCCTGCGCGGGCGCATACCCGGTCTGCTCGCCATCGAGGTCGGGCTGGATGTCTCCGCCACACCGACCAGTGCCGATGCAGTCCTGGTTTCCGAGTTCACAGACCCGGCTGCGCTGCAGACATACCAGGCGCACCCCTTGCATCTTGCCATCGTGCCATTCGTCGCCGAGGCGGCGAGCGAACGCCGGGTCGTGGACTACGAAGCCTGATCCGGTTGCCTTGCATTTAGGCCGTGGGCTGCCCCGGCGCCGCTGCGTCATGTCACCCAGTGCGAACGCCTGTCAGCTGAGGAAGATCGCTGGCACGCGGCGCCATTGAAGGCATCAATAAGCCGGTTTGGTGGCAAACCAGCCTGGCCGCGAAGCGTCCAGGTAAGCGTCGCGGATACGGTTGGTCTGGTAGTGCTGCAGCTTGGCAAGGTCTGCAGCCACCCCAAGCCCGGGGTCTTGCGGCAACGCGAACATTCCGTCGCGCAGGCAGGGCGGCTCCGTGACGACATCGTCGGACAAGTAACTGCGCTCGGAGTCGATAGCAATCGACAGGTTGGGGATGCTGGCCGCCAGGTGCACATAGGCCATCTGGGAGAAGCCGAGTTCACCGCCGCTGTGCAAGGTCACCGGGATACCGACCGCCTCGGCCACGGCAGCCGCCTTGATGGTCTGCCACAGACCGCCGATTTCGTGCGGATCGAGCAGGATCACGTCGGCCGCGCCGGCGCGAACGATGTTGCCGACGTCGGCCAATGTGTAGGCCGATTCGTCCAGTGCCACCGGCACCGGTTGCACACGGCGCAGTTCCACATGGCCCTGCAGATCGTCGAGCTCGAGTGGCTGCTCGATGTATTGCAGGTCGTAGGGCCGCAAGCGCTCCAGCATGCGGCGCGCGGTACCCGGCGTCCAGGCACCGTTCACATCGGCGCGCAGGTCCAGCGTTCCGACCACCGAGCGCACGGCTTCCACATTGGACAGGTCGCTCGCGGGCGTCATGCCGATCTTGACCTTGAAAGATTGGTGGCCCCGGTCGACGAAGCCCTGCGCGGCTATCTTGAGCGCCCGGGCGTCGGTGCCGATCAGGTAGGCCGCGACCGGCACCTGCTGCCGGTAGGCGCCGCCCCACAGAGCGTACAGCGGTAGCCCCGTGCTGCGCCCGAGCGCGTCCCACATCGCCATTTCGACCGCAGCCATCGCCATCACCGCGGCGCGCTTGTGGTGGTAATAACCGGCGCCAAACACATGTCGTGTGAAATGCTCGACATCGGTCACGCGGTACTGGAGCGCGATCGGCAGGATGGTGTTCACCAGCACTGGCTCGATGAACTCCAGCAGGCAGATCGTCTCACCATAACCAACCTGGCCATTGGCCAGTGTCAGCTCCACGATAAGCCGGGTCGCAGCCGGACGTTTGCCCGAGCCCCACTCAAGCGCGGAGACAAAGGGCATGGCCACTTTCCAGTGGCGCGCCGCCACGATCTGCAGCGGGTGCGGTGCGGTGCCCGGGGTCTCCATTGCGGTTGGTCTTCCTACTCGGCCTTGATGCCTGCCTCCTGGATGATCTTTTTGTAGAGCTCGAACTCATTGCCCATGAAGGTCTGGAATTCGCTGGCGCTGTTGCCCACGCGAATCACGCCCATGGCCTGCAGTTTGGCCATCGCCGCGGGTGTGCGCAAGAAGGTCTGGACCTCTTCCGAGATCTTGTTCACGATGGCCGGCGGCGTGCCGGCCGGCGCCATCAGGCCATGCCAGGGCTTGACGTCGAAGCCGCTGACCATGTCGCGCAACAGCGGCAACTCCGGAGCAAAGAAGGCCCGCTCCGGTCCGGCCACACCCAGCGCCCGCAGTTTGCCGGCCTGCACTTGCGGCCAGGAGGTGGTGGCCGCATCCATCGCCGCCAGCACCTGTCCGCCGAGCAGGTCGGTCATCATCGGTGCCGAGCCCTTGTAGGGCACGTGCAGCATGCTGGTGCCGGTCTTTTGCAGGAACAGCTCCATGCCGATGTGCAGCGACGAACCTGTGCCAGACGAGCCATAGGCGATCTTGCCCGGGTTGGCCTTGAGAAAGGCGATGAACTCCGGCACGGTGCGGGCCGGTACCTTCTCGGCATTCACCACCAGGATCAGCGGCGTCACGCCGATCATTGAAATCGGCGCAAAGTCCTTGACCGGGTGGAACGGGAAGTTCGCCGGCTGCAGGGCCGGGTTGATCGCATTGGCCGCGATATTGCCCATACCGATGGTGTAGCCGTCGGCTGGTGCCTTGGCCAGCAGGCCCAGGCCAACGGCCGAGGCGGCGCCGGGCCTGTTGTCGACCAGAACCGGCTGGCCCCACTTGGCCTGCAGGTGATCCGCCACCAATCGGGCCATGCCGTCGGCTGCCCCACCGGGCGGCACCGGAACGATCAAGCGGATCGGCTTGTTCGGGTACGCCGCCTCCTGGGCCTGGGCGGCGGGCGTGAGCCCGATGGCTGCCAGGGCCAGGGCGGGCAGGAAGGCAAGCAGTTTTCTACGCATGGTAAATCCCTCAAAAATGAAAATGGTTTGTGGAACAACGACACCTTTCACAGCGGACCCCACCCCTGGGTCATCCGGCGAACCTCGTCCAGCCCGAAGGCGCTGGGTTGCAACTCCGGCGCGCGTGCATGCACTTCGCCGATGCCGATGCGCGACGCGAACAGACGCTTGCCGTAACACAACAAGTGGGGTATCGACTGCGTCATGAACAGGATCAGCGGCAAAAGCCGCGCATGTAATGCCTCTGCCTCGGCCAGCCGACCTTCTGTCAAAAGGCGGTGCAACACCAGCTGGTGGTCCAGCGCGTCAGGTGCAGGAATCAGGCCCACGCAGCCCGACAACATATTGGTGATGTACTCCCTGCCTCCATGGCCAGCAAACACCGCGTAACGTCCGGCGGCCGCTCGCACCAGCTCGGCTACCCCGACCGCGGGACCTTCGCCCTTGAGCATGGTGATGTTCGGATGTTCGTCGCGCAGGCGCAGGAGGCTGGCGTTGCTGAGTGAAACGTCCATGTTGACCGGGTTGTTCTGCACTGCCACCGGCAGGTTTACCTGGTCCGCCACCGCGCCCAGAAAGCGTACGTATTCGGCCTCCGCATACCCTTTGATCGACGGCGGCTGCAGGATCACCCAGGACGCGCCATGGTCACGCGCCATCTGCGCGAACTCCGTTTGTCCGTGTACCGACTGCTCACCAACGGTGACGGCGTACGGAACCCGCCCCGCGATGGCCTGCCCGACCCCCTGCACCAGATGACGCCGCTCCAGCAGGTCGAGCTTTTGGACTTCCGTCACCAGCCCCAACACCGCGATGCCGTGGGCACCGGTGGTGATGCACTTCTCCACCTGCAATCGCATCAGCCCATCGTCGATACGACCCGACTTGTCGTAGAACGCGTACAGGATCGGATAGACACCACTGAATTCGCCCATCATCACGCCTCCTTCTTGCGCAGGTACTGCCACACCGACGGGTGCGGCTCAATGCCCAGTCCCGGCCCCTGCGGCAGATGAAACACTCCGGCCTCACAGCGCATGCTCGTGGTGACGAACTGCAGGTTGCGGTCGAACACAGAATGCTGGTACTCGTGCATAGGACAGTTGGGAAGCGCCGCTGCCGCGTGCAGGCTCGCGGCCTGGAAGATACCAATGCCGATGCTGGCATGCGGGATCACCTTGACATGGAAGGCGTTGGCCATGCGGGCGATCTGCATGAACTGGCTGATGCCGGTGTGGCCCATCTCCGGCTGGATGATGGACATGGCGCGCCGCTCCATGCGTGGGCGCACCTCGAACACCGTGCGCCATTCCTCCCCCAATGCCAGCGGCACCTTGGTGGCGGCGCCGACATGGGCCTGGCCTTCGATGTCCTCTGGCTGGCACGGCGCCTCCACGAAGTAGGGCCGAAACGGCGCCAGCTGGTCGATCAACTGGATCGCTTCTTGCGCCGTGAACTTCCAGTGCAGGTCGACCATCAACTTCACGTCCGGACCCAGCCCCTCGCGCAGAGCGCGCATCTCGTTGACGATGCCCTCCTGCGACACTGCCGCGGCGTACTTGAATGCGTCGAAGCCCAGAGCCTGAAATTCCCTGGCCAGTTGTACACGCTGTTCAAGCGTTGCGCGTGGCAGCCCGGACACATACACCGGCAAGGCGGCGCTGCGTTGCCCGCCCAGCAGCTTGACCACCGGTTGCCCGAGCAGCTTGCCAAACAAGTCCCACAAGGCGATGTCGACGCCAGCGATGGAATCCACGTAGTAACCGCCAAAGAAACCACGCACCCGCATCAAGTCGTACAGGTCTTCCTGGATCACGACCACATCGCGCGGGTCGCGTCCGACGATCACCGGCCCGAGCACATCGTCGATGATGCTGGTGACCGCATTGGGTGCGACGATGCCGTAGGTCTCGCCCCACCCCACCGTACCGTCATCGGCAGTGACCTTGACCAGCACCGACATGTCAGAGTTCGGGTAAATCGAGCGGTTGCCATGGCGGATCAGGTAACCACGTTCGTTGATGCGTTCACCCGGAGCGAGTGGGCCGAGGTAGGGCGTCTCGCGCGGGATCGAGATGATGAAGGACTCGACGCTGCGGACCGCCGGGAAGCTGGATTGGGTCATGGCGTATCGGGGGAGAGGGCTGGTCGCCAGGGTTGCGCGCCGGCAATCAGGTGGCACGCCGGGGGTTGTTGGCGGCGTGGCAATGCGCCAACTGTGCGTCTGGCAGCAACAGGTCAGCAATATCGTGCATGAAGGCATCGACGTCCTGGCGGTCGAGCGGGTCCAGCAGCGGACCGGGCATGCGTTGGCGCGTGCTGCGCAGCAGGCCGCGGCTTTGCAGAACATGTTTGGTCAGTGACCAGCGGAACACTGCCTGGATATTGAGGATCGGCAACATACGCGCGAAAATGTTCCGGACTGCTGCCGCGTCGCCGCGCTCATGCGCCCGGAACAAGGCTACATGGACCTCGGCCAGTTCGATAGCCGGCATCGTGCCGCAGGCGCCGCGCCGGAGTTCGTCCGTGATGTAGCGCCCGCCCGCGCCGCCGAATACGCCCAGCAATGAAACCGGCGCCGCAGCGCGCAGCGCGGTCAAACGCTGTCCGCTCGGAAGGGTTTCCTCCTTGACGTAACGAATCCCGGGCACGGCGGTGACGATCTGCAGCAACACAGCCGGTTCCAGGCCGGCCCCTGTCGGCGGCGGCACGTTCTGCAGCATGATGGGTATGGTGGGCAGCGCCCCGGCAATCGCCGCGAAGTGGGCCAGTTGGGCGGCCGTACCCGCTTGCAGCGCCGGCGCCGCGACCATGATTGCGGCCGCGCCTTGGCTGGCGGCGGCGGCGCCGAGTCGAATGGTCACAGCCAGGCTGTCGCTGCTGGCGCCCACGATCACTGGCACGCGCCCGGCTACTTCGTCCAGCACCGCCGCGGTAAGTTGTTCTCGCTCCAATTCGCTGAGCTGCGAGACCTCACTGGCAACCCCGGGATACGCGATACCGTACACACCGCATTGGATGAGATAACGCACCAGCGTGCGCAACGAGGCCAGGTCTGGCGCGCCAGATTCGTCAAACGGCGTCGGCAAAACCGGGCAGACGCCGCGGATCAGGGTCGTCACTGCGTTATTGGCGGTGCTGGGCATGGTTTCAGATTTGCGCGCTCTGGCAAAGGGTTGTTGCGCCAGCGAACCGGGGCAAGTGTTGACAGTCGAGACCGATCGGCAAAAGATTGGCTACAAGAAATCAGTTTGCGCACATTAACGCGAAAACGGAACAAACAGCTTAGGGTTTGTACCGATAGATGAAACTATTACAAGAATAATAATCAAGATTCTTATTTTGTTCCACTCTTCGGAATTAGTTTATAGTAACAGGATAAGATCACAGCGCCTTCAATGACCCAGATTACCGTCAGTCACCTGCACAAGTCGTTCGGCGAGACGCCGGTGTTGCGTGACATCAATCTCGAAATCGGCTCTGGCGAGTTCGTCGTTTTTGTCGGGCCTTCGGGCTGTGGCAAGTCGACGTTGTTGCGGCTTATCTGCGGGCTGGACCATGTCACCTCGGGCAACATCGTGATTGATCAGGAGGTGGTCAACGACGTGCCACCGTCCAAACGCGGCATCGCCATGGTTTTCCAGAGTTATGCGCTGTATCCGCACATGAGCGTGGCCCAGAACATGGGTTACGCCCTGAAACTGGCGGGCGTATCACGCGAAGACATCGATCAGCGGGTGGGTGCGGCGGCCAAGATCCTGCGCATGGACTCGCTGCTCAAACGCAAGCCGCGCGAGTTATCTGGTGGTCAACGCCAGCGGGTGGCGATTGGTCGCGCGATTGTGCGCGAGCCGCGCCTGTTTCTGTTTGACGAGCCCCTGTCCAACCTGGACGCCGCCTTGCGCGTCGATATGCGAACCGAGATTGCGGCACTCAAGCTGCGCTTGGGCACCACCATGGTGTATGTCACGCACGACCAGATCGAAGCCATGACCCTGGCCGACAAGATTGTCGTCATGAACGCCGGCCGCATTGAGCAGGTCGGTACCCCGCTCGATCTTTATCGCAAACCGGCCAACCGTTTTGTGGCCGGTTTCATTGGAAGCCCGCGCATGAACATCCTGCCAGGCACAGTCGATAGAGACGGGCTGGTGCGGCTGGACAACGGCACGGTCCTTCCGATACGGCTGCAGGCGCCGTTGGCATCTGCGGTCGGGATCGGCGTACGCGCCGAGCATCTGTCGTTGGTGCATCGCGAAACGTCGCCTGACGCCTTGCTGGGCGGTGTGGTGCGGCTGGTGGAGCACCTGGGTTCTGATGTCTTTGTCCATGTGGCAGTGTCCGGGATCGACGCCTGGGTGATCGCCCGGCAGGCTGGCGATCTGTCGGTGACCGTGGGAGACCCGATTACCCTCGGCCTTGACGCCAGGGCGTTGCACGCCTTCGCCGCGGATGGCATGCGCATCAAGATGGAGTCGCAAGAAGTGGCCACCGCATGAATGAAACGCCAACGATGCCGGGCGCGAGTTATCCGGATCTGGCCGCCTGCCCGGTGCTGGTGACGGGCGGCGCCTCCGGTATCGGTGCCTCCATCGTGCGCCACTTCATGCGGCAAAAGGCCCGCGTGGCTTTTCTCGACCTGCGCGAAACTGCCATTCGACAATTGAACCAGGAGCTGGCCCGTGAGTTCGGCGCTCCCGCACACTCGCACCAGGTGGACTTGCGCGACGTGGATGCAACCCGCGCGGCGATCGCAGCGCTGGCCCAGGAAGTGGCGCCGTTCCGGGTACTCGTCAATAACGCCGGCGACGACGAACGGCACCTGTTGGCCGAGGTGACACCGGCCTACTGGGATGACCGTTTTGCGGTCAATCTGCGGCACATGTTTTTTGCCGCGCAGGCGGTAGCGCCGGCAATGGCCACTGCAGGTGGCGGCTCCATCATCAATCTCGGCTCTACGTCCTGGATGTTTGGTGCGGCAGGCCTGATTGCCTACACAACTGCCAAGTCGGCGGTGCAGGGTCTTACAAAGTCGATGGCGCGCGAGCTCGGTGCGCATCACATCCGGGTCAATTGCGTCACCCCCGGGATGATCTGGACCGAAAAGCAGACCGCGCGCGCGGCCAAGGATGACCCCGGCAAGTTGCAGGCCTACCTGGCGCGCCAATGTATCAAGGAACCACTGGATGCTGACGACGTTGCGCGTATGGTGCTGTGGCTGGCATCGGACGAGTCGCGCCGTTGCGCGGGCCAGGCCTTCATCGTGGACGGCGGCGTGGTCTGAACAGGTTGTTGGCACGGGGTTCGCGGCCCGTGCCATTGGTAAGCCCCGGATCTGCCGCGAGATCCGAAACAGGAGACTGCCATGACATTTAGCAACCAGTTCCAACGTTCGCGTCGGCAACTCATCGCACTTGCGGGGACCGGTTTGGCGAGCACTTTGTTCCCGCCGACCCTGTTGGCCCAAGGCAACGCGATGAGCTTCATGAGCTTCAGCTTTGCCGAGGAGCCCAACAAACCCTTCGTTGAAAAGTTGCTGGCGGACTTCAAGTCGAGTCGCGGCATTGGTGTCGAACCCATAGGCTCTGCGTGGGGTGAAGTGCAGAAAAACATCCTTTTGCGGCAACGCTCCAAGACCTTGCCGCAGGCGGCGCAGCTGCAGGATCGCTGGCTGCCGGCCATGGCGCAGCTACCGGAGATCGTGGACCTGGACGCCCTGATCGGACGCGCCGAGATCGAGTCGGCGCTCGACCCGGCGGTACTTGGCATGGCACGCGTGGCTGGCAAGACAGTGGGCGTTCCGATCATCACCGGCTCGGTCGGCATGCTGGCGAACCGCGAGGTGCTCGCCAAGGCTGGCGTGGCAAAGATTCCTGTCACTCTCGATGAATTCCGCGCAGCGCTGATCGCCGTGCGCGACAAGGTTCCCAATTCGGTTCCCTTTGCGATGGCTACCAAGAACCCCGGTTCGGTGCCACTGGATGCATTGATTCTGGTGTGGGCGTTCGGTGGCCGCATCATCGATGACAGCGGCAAGGTGCTGGTGAATTCGGCCGAGGGCCGCGCCACGCTTGAGTTCATGGCGGGGCTCATGAAGGACCGCTTGATCGCGCCGGAGATTGATCGCCCGGACGCACGCCGCCTGTTCGGGCAGGGCGCGGCTGCCTTCTATATTGACGCTCCGGCCGCGCGCACTTTCGCCCGTTCCTTCTCTGGACGCGGCGAAGCGGCCGATGCGTTTGTTCTCCCGATTCCGTCACCGGTGCTCAAGGTGGGCGATCGGGCTCGCTCGGTTGAATGGGGCCACGTGGTGTCACTGTTCAGCAGCCAGCCGCTGGCGAAGGACTCACCGTCGGCGCAGTGGGTGCGTTACCTCCTGAGCGACCCGGTGCAGGGCTCGCTGCCGCTGCAGCTCGGTGGCCTTCCCGCTACGCGCAGTGCGCGCGCAATGCCGGCAGTGCAGGGTGATGCCTTCCTCAAGGCATGGGCGGGAGCGGTTGGATCGACCATGAAACACGAGATCGGGATCTGGTCGAACGCGCCCGAACTGTCTGCGATCCTTACCGAGGAAACTCAGGCCGCGGTGCTGGGTCAAAAGAGCGGCGCAGCAGCAGCAGCTTCCATGCAATCCCGTATGGAAGCTTCGATGGCCAAGCGCACCTGAGACAGCGCCATGCAAAGCCAGTCCGCCACTGCCACCATGCCAGGCTTCGCGGTTTCGCCGCTGGCCGAGCGTGGTGGTCTGAGGGCGCGCGAACGGCGCGTCGGGTGGCTCTTCCTGGTGCCGGCGCTGGTCGCCTTCGTGCTGGTGATCGCCCTGCCATTTGTGCGCGCACTGGCATTGGCGTTCACGCGCAACGACCTGCAGACGCCAGTTCCGCGGTTCGTCGGGCTGGACAATTTCCTGGCGCTGGCCCGCATGCCGGAGATTGCCCAGTCGTTCGCGGTGACTGCTGCGTATGTGGTGCTGGTCACGGCCTTCACGCTTTTACTGGGCCTCGCCTGGGCGCTGATTCTCAATCAGCCGTTCCGCGGCCAGACCCTGCTGCGGGCGGCGTCGCTGATTCCCTGGGTGCTACCGTCTACCGTGACGGCCTTCGTCTGGGGCTGGATTTTCAATAGCCGTTATGGTGTGCTGAATGCCGCGCTGGTAGAAATGGGCGTGATCCCCCTGCCGACAGCATGGCTGTCCACCAGCGCCGGGGCCATGGCAGCGATTGTGGTGACCAAGGTCTGGTTTTCAATCCCGCTGTTCATGTCTTTCTTCCTGGCTGGACTGCAGAGTCTGGACCGCGAGCAGATGGACGCCGCGCGCGTGGACGGCGCTGGTAACTGGGCCTTGCTGCGCGACCATATCCTGCCGCACTTGCGCCCGGTCCTGCTGGTTGTCGTAGTGCTCGGTGTGATCGGCAATCTGCAACATTTCGATACCATCTTCGCGCTCACCGGCGGTGGCCCGGTGCGCGCCACCAGTGTGTTGTCAATCGAGGTGTACCGGCGCGCCTTCGACCAGTGGGACATCGGCATGGCCTCGGCACTGGGCCTGTTGTGGGTCACCACCATCATGCCGGCTGCGTACTTTTACCTGCGCCATCTGCTCAAAGGAGTGTGACGCATGCTCGACCTCAACTCCGTGTCGGCTCGCATCGTGTTCGCCCTGTTGCTGGGACTGATTGGCGTCTTCCTGTTCTTTCCCATTTACTGGTTGGTGATCTCGGCTTTCAAGGGCAACTCTGAGTTGTACCGCATCGTGCCGACCCTGTACCCGCACGACCTTACGCTGGAGCACTTCCGGACCGCCTTTGGCCGCGGGAGGCTCGGTCAACAGCTGCAGAACAGTCTGTTGGTGTCCTGTTCGGCGGCTGCGCTCAACACGGTACTGGCCATGTACGCAGGGTACTCGTTCGCCAAATTCCGCTACGAAGGCAGACGCGCCGTGATGGTGGTGTTGTTATCTGCGCAGGTGTTTCCCTTTGGCCTGCTGCTGATCAGCCTGTACCCGATGGTGACCGACCTTGGGCTGATCGACACGCACCTTGGCCTGATCCTGTCCTACATCGTGTTTGCGTTGCCGGTTTCGACCTACATGCTGTTCAGCTACTTCTCGCAGGTTCCCGGCGAGATGATTGAGGCCGCGCGCGCCGACGGTGCGGGCGAATTGCGCATCTTTCACACCATCGTCCTGCCGGTCTCGATACCAGCGCTGGTGACTGTGTTTCTGTATGGCTTCATGTGGTCGTGGAACGACCTGCTCTACGCCATGACCCTGCTGGTGTCGGAGAACAAGCGCACGGTCGGCCCGGGCATGTTGCTGGCGTATTTGAACGAAGTCAATGCCGACTGGGGTGGCGCGATGGCGGCATCCATAGTGGCGTCGGCACCCATCGTGGTTGTATTTGCATTTTTGCAACGTTGGTTCATCCAGGGGGTCACGGCCGGTTCGGTCAAGTAGCGAATGCGCCTGTCCGCCTGTTCCGACTGATTCATGCACAACCAAGATCGATTGAGGAGGCGGCCCTGGCAGGGGCCTCCTGAACTGGACGGGGGGGGCCCCCAAAAGGCCGCCCCCCCCCGGGCCCCGGTGATAGGCA
>JAJAZK010000291.1 GCA_026785765.1 Rhodoferax sp.
CCCATACCTCCATGCCAAATCCGACGAACACAAACTGGCAGGACATCGAGAGCTTCCGAGTAAAACGCGTGTGGCCGTGCCCTGAAAATACGTGGCGTCAGTTACAGCCGAAGGAATGGGCTCACGCCATCTTGCGGATACGTGACTGGCAGCTTCGCAAGTACCGCGATGAGGCCGCCGCCAACGACGCGCAGTATTAATTAACCGACCTAGCGGAACTAGGGGTTGTGCCCAAGGATGCTGGAATCATCCGGGGGCGCTTGGATCAGTGCATCTTGGAGAAACAAATGAACAGTACACACATTCTTTGGCGCTCACGGGAATTGACCCACTTCCGCTCATGCAAATTGACCCACGACTTTGATCGGTCGGGCGTGGTACCGACGGCATTGAAAATTCGCACTTTGGGCTCCGACGGTCCAGCGAGCTTGTTGCGCTGATCTTGTCGCATTCGTTGCGCTTTTGATACGGTGCACTCAGGAAAGTGGCGTGAACCGAGGCGGCGGGGGCAAAATTGGTGTTGCCGAAGAAAAAGTGGGCGCGACACCCATCCAACTGGCCAGTTTTATTGGTGTCGCGCCCTGCATACCGAGCAAAGGGATGCGTTTCGAGTATCCCATTCGGAGGACGCCTTTGTCCATATCTGATCGGCTTGAAGGACAAAGTCGATGGACACCGAACAGACAGGCCGTCTCTATCGTTGCGCGCGACCTGAGTGCCAGGCACAGGTGCTTATTTGTCTGCCATGCGATCGCGGGCACATCTACTGTTCCGATACCTGCTCAGCCATGGCGCGCCGATGTACCGTCAGAGAGGCTGGTCGACGTTACCAAAATAGCCGTCCTGGACGCCTGAGGCATGCCGAGCGGTCGCGCCGCTATCGGGCCAAAAGAAAAAAAGTGACGCATCAGGGTTCACCACCACCCCCTGCTGATGCTCTACTGGTATCGGACCCGGCTGTATGCGCTGCATCAGTGCTTCCCATTCGCGCGCCGCCGGCCGCACCGGCAAATCACTGCCATTTTTGCGGCCGGCGTTGCTCTGCAATTGCGCGCTCGGAATTTCTGCGTGGCCGCCGCGTCCAGTCGCGCCCCCGACAAGGCGCATTGCAGCGAGGAGACGACGGTGGTCATTCACAATGAAGTTCCAGACAGCGCCTCCGCTGGCGTGCCCGTGCAAGGTTCGTCCGTGCCGACAGGCGCAATACAGATCGACCTGCATCGTCTGGAGTTGGCGTGCGCGAGCACACGTATTGCCAATGCTCCGGCTGTACAGCAGTTGACCGATTCGATACGGGAACGCGGACAACTGGTGCCGTGCATTGCCGCAGGTAGTCCGGTAGGCGGCCCACTGGTGCTCATTGATGGCTATCGGCGTGTGAGCGCGCTCAGGCGCGTGGGCTTTGATACTGCCTTGGTGCAATGCTGGAAATGTTCCGTTGGCGAGGCGATCACACAGTTGCTGGCGCAGTCGTGCTCACGTCAATTCGATCCCATCGAGGAGGCGCTGCTGCTGCGTGAGTTGATCGATGCGCATGGACTGAGCCTACGCGAAGCTGCACTCAAATGCGCCCATGATGTGAGCTGGGTACAACGGCGCCTGGTGCTGCTCGCTGCCTTACCCCAGGAACTGATGCAGGCGGTGCGCAATGCGCAAGTGTCGAGTTGGGCTGCTGCGCGCATTCTGGCGCCGTTGGCGCGCGCCAACAGCGCGCACGCGACGCAACTGCTGCGCAGCCTCGAAGGTAGCCCCCTGTCCACGCGCGAGCTGCAGACGTGGTTTGCCCACTATCGGCGCGCGCAGCACCAGCAGCGTGAGCGCATGGTGGCACATCCGCGGCTGCTCATCAACAGCCTGCATGAGCGTGTCAGCGAACGCAGCGCCAAGGCGCTGCGCGCCGGGCCTGAGCGCGAGGTGATCGGCGAATTGCGGCGCCTGCAGGCGTTGCTGCGCTGCGTCTGTCGCCACCTGGCGCAATTGAATGCGCCACTGGAGCCAACGCTCAAGGGCGCGTGCCAGCTGGTACACGCATCGCTGCCAGAAGTGACAACCGAGCTCTCCAGGTTGATACCATGACCCCGATCGAGATTCGCAACAGCGTCTTCACCTTGCAGCAACAGGGCAACAGCCTGCGCGAAATTGGCCGCGTGCTGCATCTGTCGCGCAACACCGTGCGCGCCATCCTGCGCGCGCCGCAGAGTGCTGCTGCATCCCCCGAACCGCTTGACGAGGCGCTGCAGCAGCGTCTCACGGAAGTCTATGGGCGCGCCAAGGGCAACGCCGTGCGCATGGCCCAGATACTGGCCGCCGAGCACGATCTGCGTCCGCCCTACAGCACGCTCACGCGCTGGGTTCGTCAGGCTGATCTGCGCAAACCGGAAAAACGCTCGGGCGAGTATCACTTTGCGCCCGGCCAGGAGATGCAGCACGACACCTCACCGCACAAGCTGTCGATTGCGGGCAAGCACATCACGGCGCAATGCGCGGGGCTGACGCTGGCCTATTCGCGCCGCCTGTTCATCTGGTATTACCCCAGATTCACGCGCTTCGAGGCCAAGGACTTCTTGTTGCGCGCCGCCCAGTTCATGGACGGCACTTGTCCGCGCTGCGTGATCGACAACACCAGCGTCATGCTGGCTGGTGGCGCGGGGGCCGATGCCGTGTTCGCGCCCGAGATGGCAGCGTTCGCGCGTACCCTCGGGTTCAAGTTCATGGCCCATCGCGTCAATGACCCCGACCGGAAGGCCCGGATCGAGCGCCCCTTTGCCTGGATAGAGGGAAACTTCCTGCCAGGGCGCAGCTTCACCTCGTTCGAAGACTTAAATGCGCAGGCACTGCTTTGGTGTACTGAAGTTGCCAATGCCAAGCCAAAAAAAAGCCTGGGGATGGCGCCCGAAGCGGCGTACGTGATGGAGAAGCCCTATCTCACCAATTTACCGACTATCTTGCCGTCGGTCTACGAAGTGTTTGACCGGGTGGTCGATTTGTACGGGTATGTCAGCGTGGACACCAATCGGTATTCCAGCCCGGAGCGCATGGTGGGTAAGACGGTCACGGTGTACAAGCATTACGCCACTGTTGAGATTCATTACCGACGCGCGCTTCTGGCCAGCCATCCTCGTCTGGCGGACCTGCGCGATGCGCGCAGCACCTTGCCTGGGCATCACACCATACCAAAACGCACGTCCCGGCAACCCTCGCTGCAGGCGCAGTTGCTGTGCGGTCAGACGCCCGTGCTTGACGCTTATGTAGGCGCGCTCATCAAGCACCTTAACGGACGCAGCACGCGCGCCTTAAACCGGTTGCTGCATCTGCAGCGCTCCTACCCGGCACAGCCGTTCCTGGCGGCATTGGAACAGGCGCTCAAGTACGGCCTGTTCGATTTGGCGCGGCTCGAAACGCTGGTGCTGCGCGAGGTGGCGGGCGACTTCTTTGCGCTTGAAGATCGGCCGTCATGACCGCTCCAATGAAACCGGCTGCCGTGCATCGGCCAAAGAAAGCCCCGCCAGCCCAGCGCGAGGCCCTGCATGCACTGCTGCAGGAGTTGAAATTCAAGGGCATGGCGCGCGTGCTTGACTGCGAACTCGATCGGGCTGAGTGCGATGGCATAGCCGGCGTAGAGCTGGTGCATCGACTGCTTTGCGAGCAGGCCACGTTTGAACGTGAGCGCTCTCTGATCAACCGCGTGGCGCAAGCGCGCCTGCCCTGGCAATGGACGATCGACAGCTTTCCATTTGAGCGCCAAAGCGGCGTCAACAAGTCGCAAATCCTCGCGCTCGCCGACCTGGAATTTGTGCGCCGTGCCGACAATCTGGTCCTCATTGGCGGGACCGGCACCGGCAAGACTGGCATCGCACTTGGATTGCTACGGCAGGCTTGCGTCAATGGCTGGCGCGGACGTTTCTACAATGCCCAGGCGCTGCTCGATGAGCTGTATGCATCGCTCGCTGACCGCACGACAACCAAGCTGCTCACGGCACTGAGCCGCATGCAACCTTTGCTGATTGACGAATTAGGCTACTTGAACCTGAAGGCCGAACAGGTCAACGCCTTCTTCCGATTGATGGACCAACGCTATGGCCGGGTCAGTACAATCATCACCACGAATTTGGACTATCCTCGGTGGTACGAATTGTTCAACAACAAACCGCTGGTCGACGCGCTGCTTGACCGGCTCCAGCACCACTGCATCACCATCCACATTGAGGGGCCATCATTGCGCAGCAGCCCGCCTGAAAGTGCGCAGCCGGAAATGCCATCGTTACCACATCCGTCCACAGCCACGCAGTCGAAAGCGTCCCGCAAGGCGCGCTGAGGGAATCTCGCCGGCACTTCCCACGCTCCAATATCGCTGCCAGCCAAAAGTCGTCCGGATCCTACGACGCAAAAAAACCATTGGTAGGCCGAAAAAGCTTCCCCTTCAAACGACTGTGGGCGGGCCATGTCGTCCGGGCGGCCGCCGGCCGGGCCCCCCCCCTGGCGGGGGCAGCGGCCACCAGGGCCGC
>JAJAZK010000292.1 GCA_026785765.1 Rhodoferax sp.
GAACAGCGCAAACAGTGCAAACTCGGGCAGCAGGTAGTGCGGGCGCTTGCCGCTGATCAAGCTGAAGAACAGCAGCGCGAACAGCATGCCCAGCAACACCAGGCGGCTGCCACTTTCCTGCAGCAGCGTGCGCCGCACTCCGCCCCACCAGCGCGGCCACAGTAACCACGGCAAAAGGCCGAGCGGAAGCCACGCCAGGTGGAACCACCACGGTGCCTTGTGCGCAAAGCTCTCCACCATGCGCCCGGCGGTCTGGCCCCAGAAAATGGCACGCTGAAAGTCGGGTCCGCCGGCGATGCCCGCGGGAATGGCCCAGGTCAGGATCAACGCGGCGCCGCCAAGCAACGCAATCAGAACGCCAGCATACCAGCGGCCCCAGCGCGGTCGTTGATCGCGCATCCACCACGGCGCCAGCAACGCCGCCGGAAGCAGGTGCACCAGCGCCACCGGGCCCTTGGAATACAGCGCGCCTCCGATGCCCAGCAGCAGCAGGCCGAAGCCGGAAGCGCCGCGGCCATCGCTTTGCCAGGCGCGCACGATGCCGACAAAGCCCAGCGCGACGAAGAAGCTCATCATCGCGTCGAACATCAGCGCCGAAGCGAAGTAGACGAACAGCAAACTGGCAACGAGGATGAACGGCGCCATGCGCGCGACGGCTGGCCGCTCAGGCCAAAGCTGTCGGCCGAGCACTGCCGTGAGTGCCAGCGTGCCAGCCGCGAACAGCGGCGAGATCAGGCGCGGCCACCAGGCGTTGACGCCGAACACCGACCAGCCGGCATGCATCAGCCAGAACAGCAGCGGCGGCTTGTGGTGGTAGGGCTCGCCGTTCAGGTGCGGCACCAGGAAGTCGCCGCGCGACCACATCTCCCATGCTACCGCTGCGTACCGCGTCTCATCGATCGGCAGCAGCGGGCGCTGCAGGCACACCACCACCGTCAGGGCCAGCAATGCGGCCAGCCAGAGCATATCGCGGCCAGCGTTGGCTCGACTGTCGCCGCGCATCACCGGGAGCCAGCCCACATCACTCGGGCTGGTCAGCGGCGACCTGCAGGTCGCCCGCCGGGCTCTGATTGCGGATCAGCCACAGGTTGCGCAAATAGATAACCAGGCCAGTCGCCTGGCCGAGAACGAAAACCGGGTCTTCGCGGTACAGCGCGTACAGGAACAGCAGCGTGCCCCCGCCAAGCGACAGATACCAGAAAGCCAGCGGCACGACCGAACGGCGCGCACGTTCGCTGGCCAGCCACTGCACAATGAAGCGCATTGAAAAAAACGCCTGCCCGCCAAAACCGACGGTCAGCACCAGCCATTGAGGCAGGTTCAGGGAGTGGATGTCCATGCTTCGATTTCAGGAAGTTTCATTTGGCATTTCTGCCACATCACGTCAAACAGGTCAACACTGCCGACTCACAGGCGGTGGTTGATGACGTACCTGGACCGCCCTGCCATACGCTCGCAGTAGTGACGGCAGTGCTTTGCCAGCAAAACCGGCGTTCGCCACGTTGGTGCCGTGTTCCTTCACCGACACGACGGATAAGAACTTTGACTACATGGAGCAAAGGCCGCATGAAGCCAAGTATCCCACCGATAAACTGCATCAAAAACCAGCAAGACTCAAAAACTTCCTGACCCTCAGTCGCCAGCCTGATTACCCAGGAGTTTGCGTCCCATCATCGCAAGCCGAGTGATTGCCTATCCATTGAAAGGGTCAAGCCCGTGCCCGTAACCAAAAGAGAGTTGCATGCGGCACTACACTTCGCTGTAAAACTGTCTTGGAAGCTCCCTACAACCCATGAACTCCTACAAAAGCCGTTACTGGGCCGACCTGACGGTCCGCGACTTTGCCGGTCTCGACGCAAAACGCACCATCGCGGTACTGCCGGTGGCGGCCACCGAGCAACACGGACCTCACTTGCCGGTAAGCGTTGATACCAGCCTGGCAGACGGGATCGTCACCTGCGCGGTTACCCATATTGACCCGGCTTTAAGTGTTTTGTTTCTGCCAACCCAGCAGGTTGGAAAAAGCAATGAACACGCCCGCTTCCCTGGAACCCTGACCTTGTCGGCTACCACCTTGATCCAGGTCTGGATGGAAATTGGCGCTTGTGTCGCCGCCGCCGGGATCAAAAAATTGGTGCTGTTCAACTCGCACGGCGGGCAGGTCAGTGTGATGGACATCGTCGCGCGCGACCTGCGAGCGAGGCACGACTTGATCGTGTTTGCGACCAATTGGTACACCTTGCCATGCGCAGAGTTCGAGCCTGGTGCCGTTTTCGACGCGCGCGAGTTGCGCTTTGGTATTCATGCAGGCGACATGGAAACTTCGATGATGCTGCACTTGCGCCCGCAGTTTGTGGACATGCAGTTTGCTCAAGACTTCGTGAGCAGCAGCGAAGCGCGCAGCAAGAAGTATCCGATTCTGGGCAACGGCAGCGCTGCCAAACTGGCTTGGCAAATGCAAGACCTCAATCCCCTGGGCGCCGCTGGCGACGCCACCAAAGCCACCGCCGAGCGTGGCCGAATGGTCGTCAATGCGGCCGGCAAAAAACTCGCCGAGTTGTTGCTGGAGATTGACGCACTGCCCCTGAACACGCTGGAACCCACTGCGCATTGGCTCGCGCCGAACTGAGTGCCGCCCATGAACCTGCAGGGCATACCCCTTGGAGCCGGCCCATACAAGCGATGGCAGCGTCAGCAACAGGGCTGGGGCAGGCGTCAGTCGCTGCTGCATGGCTTGCCGACGCATGGCCTACAGAACATCACGCAGCAACAGTTTGTCCAGGTGCGCATTGCGCCACATGGGCTCGGTTGTCTCGGCGCGGTGCAGCAACAGGGCCTGCAGCATGGGCGCCAGCGGAGTCGTCCCGGGGTCCGCCCGCATCACATAACGAGCGTCGCTCTGGCCCGGTTGCGGACCAATGCGCGCCACCCAGTCGAACTGCAACAGCGCCTCCAATGCCTGCTCGATGCCAAGATGGCCGATCTGGCACGCTCGGGACAATTGCTCGATGGTTTGCCCGCGCGCCGTTTCTGCCGGGGTGCGATGCAACCGCTGCAGGATCTGCAGCGCGATCTGAAAGCGCCAACCCGCACCCAGGTGGCGACGCACCAAGCCACTGCGCAGGCTCGGCAGGTAGGCGGTGATAACCGCGCCCATCAACACTATTACCCAGGCCAGGTAAATCCAGACCAGCAAGATAGGCAGCGTGGCAAACGTGCCGTACACCACCGAATACGTTGGCACATTGGCCAGGTACAACACCAGCAGCTTTTTCGCCAACTCCATCGCAGTCGACACAAACAGACCACCGGCCCAGGCATGCCCCCAGCGCACGGCCGTGTTGGGCACGTAGTAATACAGGGCCGCGGCGCCAGCGGTCAGCATGGCGTACTGAATCACCTCAAGCAGTAAGGCGACGCTGCCCGGCAGCACACCCACCAGCCCCTTGGACGCGGAGACAGCATAGGAAGTAATGGTGACACTGGCCGCCAGCAACAGCGGACCCAGTGTCATGGCTGAACAATAGACCAGCAACCGCTGCGCCAGCGGCCGTGGCTGGCGCACACGCCAGATGTTGTTCAGGGTCCGGTCTATCGTCAGTACCAGCGCCAGCGCCGTTGCGAACAAAACCAGCACCCCGAGCGTGCCGAGCTTGCTCGCCTGCCCGGCGAACTGCGTCAGGTAACCCAGCACCTGGCGCGCGATGTTGTCGGGCACCAGGCTCTCGACCAGCCACTTCTGCAGTACGAACTGCAACTTGCCGAACATCGGAAACGCGGAAAACACCGCCAGCGCCACCGTGATGAAGGGCACCAGCGCGATGGTGGTGGTGAATGTCAGGCTGCTGGCGGTCAATCCCAGCCGGTCTTCCCGAAAGCGCTCCAACAACGTGACCAGCGTTCCGCGCCAGGGAAAGGCAGCCAGGCTCCTGATGATCACGGCGACATTTCGGGGTGATTGCATGGTGGGTATGATGCCACTGCAATGACCTTACCCGACCCGTCCGTGGCCCAGACCCGGATTCTCGCAGTCGCCAGTCTGCTCGGCCTGATCCTGCTTGGCCTTGCCTGGGAACTGTGGCTAGCGCCAATCCGTCCAGGTGGCTCCTGGCTTGCGCTGAAGGTGCTGCCCCTGTGTATCCCGCTAGCCGGTCTGCTGAAGAACCGCATGTACACCTACCGCTGGGTCAGCCTGTTGGTGTGGTTGTACTTCACCGAGGGTGTGGTGCGCGCCTGGGGCGACCCGGCACCAGGCAACTGGCTGGCGTTCATGCAAGTCATCCTGTGTTGCAGTCTTTTTGTGGCCTGTGCTTTGCATGTGCGGCTACGCCTGCGTAACGCAGCTACCTTGGCGGCGCAGACTCCTTGACCATTAGCTTCGCGTGACGGACGCCGCCAACCTGCTGCTGGGCGCGCTGCGCGACGCCGTTGGCACGGCCAACGTCCTCGCGCACGGCGAGGTGGACCTGAGCGCGTGGGAGCAGGACTGGCGCCGACGCAGCCACGGCAAGGCCCTGGCTGTGGTGCGCCCGGGCTCAACTGCGGAAGTTGCCGACGTGGTGCGCATCTGCGCCGCGCACCAGCAGGCCAGCGGTGTGAGCATCGTGCCGCAGGGCGGCAACACCGGGCTGGTGGTGGGCTCCGTCCCCGACACCTCCGGGACCCAAATCGTGCTGAGTACACAGCGCATGCAGGCGATCCGCGCGCTCGACCCGGCCAACCTGACGGTCACGGTTGAAGCCGGCTGCATCCTGCAAAACCTGCAACAGCATTGCCAGGCGGCGGGTTTTCTGTTCCCGCTGAGTCTGGCCGCCGAAGGCAGTTGCAGCATCGGCGGCAACCTCGGCACCAATGCCGGCGGCACCCAAGTCGTGCGGTATGGCAACACGCGCGACCTGTGCCTGGGTCTGGAAGTAGTAACCGCGCGCGGCGAGGTCTGGCACGGCTTGAGCGGACTGCGCAAGGACAACACCGGCTACAACTTGCGCAACCTGTTTATTGGCTCCGAAGGCACGCTCGGAGTCATGACTGCGGCCACCATGAAAGTGGTTCCCATGCCACTGGCGCAACTGACCGCCTGGGCGGCCGTGCCCTCACTCGACCATGCGCTGGCGCTGCTGGCGTTAGCACAGCGGCAGCTGGCGGCAGGTCTGAGCGGCTTCGAGGTAATGGGGCAGTTCGCGCTGTCGCTGGTGGCTCAGCATTTTCCCCAGCAAAACGTGCCCCTGTACCAGGCCACCCCGTGGTGCGTGTTACTGGAAAACTCGGACCATCAGTCGCAAGCCCATGCGCGTGAAGGTTTCGAGCGCCTGCTCGAGACCGCGCTGGAACAGGGCGTGGTCAGTGATGCGGTGGTGGCGGAGAACCTGGGCCAGGCGCAACAGCTGTGGCAAATCCGCGAACGTATTCCGCTGGCCCAATCCAGCGAGGGCCTGAACGTCAAACACGATATCTCGGTCCCGATTTCGCGAATTCCCGAGTTCGTACGGGTCACCGATGCGCAGTTGCAAGCGGCGATCCCCGGTGTGCGCCTGGTCAACTTCGGCCATCTGGGCGACGGTAATCTGCACTACAACGTGCAATGCCCCGAGGGACAGGACGGCGCCACCTTCCTCGACCAGCAAGAGACTGCGATCAATTCCATCGTCTTCGAATCGGTGCGCCGCTTTGACGGCTCAATCTCGGCAGAACACGGTATCGGCAGCCTCAAGGTGGACAAACTGCCGCAGTACCAGTCGCCGGTCGCGCTGGACATGATGCGCGCAATCAAGCGCGCGCTCGATCCGACCAACCTGTTCAATCCGGGGCGGGTGGTGCGGGTCTGAGCGGCGATTGCTGCCGCGTTACCATGGCTGCATGCATGATCTGCCGCCGCTGCCCAAGACCCCGCTTGGCCTCTATCGCCATTACAAGGGTGGCAAATACGAGGTAATCGGTGTGGTCCGGCACAGCGAGACCTTGGAGCCGCTGGTGCTGTACCGCCCCCTGTACAGCGACACGGGCCTGTGGGTACGGCCACACAATATGTTTTTTGAGCAGGTCGTTGTCGACGGGACAAGCCATGCGCGATTCGCGCTCGTGGCCGCTGCCCGCAACTGACGGGAGTGCGGCTGAACGGCCATGCTTCGGGCAATCGACGCTCAAGCCACAATCCGCTGTGCGCGGCATGTTTGGCTCGGCGCCAAAGCCCGGCACAAGCAGCGCTACTACAACCACATGCCAAATACTTGGGGATAACAGCCATGAGACTCGGAACACTGTGTGTCGGCGCGGCCTTCAGCCTCGGCTCCACGCTTGCACTGGCCCAGCCAAGCCAGGGTCAGCAACCGTCGCCCGAACAAGTTCGGCAAACCATGCAAACCACCATGGGGGCGATGGTTTCCGTCATGGGACCGATGACCGATGCGGTGCTGGAGGCACAACTAATCACAGCGGCAAAGCCTGAAACAGCCGAACGCATCGCGGCGTTCAAGAAGAACCTGTACGACGCATTGTTGAAAAAAGGATTCAACGGTCTGGATGCGATACAGATCGTCATCGCGACGCCTGCACCAAGTGCGTCCCCAGGGACCAAATGAGCCACTCGCCCCCTGCCTAGCACGGCTTGCGGCGCGTTGCACGCGATTTGCAAAGCCCCTGCACAATACGGGCTGCAGCCGCAAATCCGGACTCGGGGCCCACATCTCTGCGGCGCCGGGTCGGCACTGCAATGTGAGGAACCCATGAAGCTTCCTGTGTCTTTTTTATGGCCGGACTTTCTGTGGCTGTTGCTGGCCGTTCCCCTGCTGATCCTGACCTACGTCTGGCTGCTGCGGCGCAAGAAGAAATTGGTGCTTCGGTATGCCAGCCTGGCCATCATCAAGGGTGCGATGGCCAAGGACCTGCCATGGCGGCGCCATGTCCCGCCGGCCCTGTTCCTGCTCGGGCTCACGGCGCTGTTGCTGGCGGCCTCGCGCCCAACGGGGGTGGTCAGCCTGCCGGGTTCGCATGGCACCATCATTTTGGCCATGGATGTCTCGCTGAGCATGCGCGCCACCGACGTACTGCCGACGCGTCTGGCGGCGGCGCAAACCGCCGCGAAGGCCTTCCTTGCCGAACTGCCGCGCAGCATCAAGGTCGGTATCGTCACCTTTGCCGGCACAGCCCAGCTTGTGCAGCCACCCACGCTGAACCGGGACGACCTGGTGGCGGCGATCGACCGGTTCCAGATGCAACGCGGCACCGCAGTCGGTAGCGGCATCGTCACCGCACTGGCCGAACTGTTTCCCGACGAGGGTATCAACTTGAGCGAACTGATCTACGGCAACGCGCAGCGCGGCAGGAGCCTGGACGATGCTGCGGGCAAGGCGAAACCAAAGAAGGAATTTGTCCCGGTCGCTCCCGGCAGCTACGAATCGGCTGTGATTGTGCTGCTCACGGACGGGCGCCGCACCACGGGTGTGGACACGCAGGAGGCGGCCAAAATGGCGGCCGACCGCGGCGTGCGGGTGTACTCGGTGGGACTGGGCACGGTGGACGGGGAGGTCAAGGGATTTGAGGGCTGGGGCATGTACCTGAAACTTGACGAACCCAGTCTCAAGGCTGTGGCGCAAACCACCGACGCCGAGTATTTCTACGCCGGCAACGCCGAGACCTTGAAGAAGGTCTACGAAAAACTCGGCACCCGGCTGCAAGTGGAAAAGAAAGAAACCGAACTCTCCGCACTGCTCGCTTTGCTGGCGGCCGTGCTGGCCATCGGCTCCGCCACGCTGTCTCTGGCCTGGTTCAACCGTATTCTTTAGAAAGTAGGGCCATGGCTTGCTGATTGGTACGCAGCGCGAGTTCTCTCCTGTCACCAATAAGCTCCTGGATCGCCTGACCCGGGGCTTTAAGCAACTCGAACACGCCGCGGCGATCTGCATCGACTGGGCTCAGCCCGGACGCTCCAGCCGGTCGTGCTTCGCCAGCACCGGGAACAGGCGCATCCAGCCCGCAGCAATCAACAGCGTTCCAACACCACCCAGCACCACCGAACGCACCGGGCCCCACCACTCGGCGGTAACGCCCGACTCGAACTCGCCGAGCTGGTTGCTGGCGCCGATGAACACCGAGTTGAAGGCACTGACCCGACCGCGCATGGCGTCGGGGGTCTCCAGTTGCACCAGGGTCTGGCGCACCACCACACTCACGGTGTCCGCAGCACCGGATGTGACCAGGGCCAGCAGTGACAACCAGAAGCTGCCCGACAGGCCGAATACCAGCATGCACAAACCGAACAAGGCCTCCGCCATCAGCAGTGTGCGGCCGACCTGGCGCCGCAATGGCCGGCGCGTGAGCACACCCGACATCAACAAGGCGCCTACCGCCGGGGCCGCACGCAGCTACCCCAGGCCACTCGGCCCGACCTGCAAAATGGCGCGTGCGAACATGGGTACGCCAGGGCGCTCGCACCACCGAGCAACTCGGCGAACAGATCCAGCGAAACCGCACCCGGAAAAATCTTGCGCGCCCACACGCAGGCCACACTGGCCAGCAGCGAGCGCAGCGAGGCTTGCTCGCCTGGCGCTGGCATATGGGCATAACGCAGGCGCAGCAGGAAGGCGGCAACGCAAAAAATCAGCGTGCAGGTGGCGTAGACCACACTGGCGCTGGCCATAAACGACAGCCCACCGATCGCTGGCCCGGCGGTGATGGCGCTTTGAATGCCAGCCTAACTCTGCATAACTCGCGCCGTGCGCGGCGGGGGTTTTGCGGGAACACTGCAGAGCATCCCAAGACATCCAAGAGCAGGATAAACGCCGACCTCACCTCACCACAGCGGCAACAAACGCCCTTGTAACAGCCTGAAGCCCTGTTGCGCCATGGCGCGCGCCTCGGCCTCGTCATGGGTCACCAGCACGGTCGTGATGCCAGTGGCCGCAATGCGCTGGCTGAATTCGTCGCGCAAGCGGGTGCGCAGTTCTGCGTCCAGCGCCGAGAAAGGTTCGTCCAGCAGCAACAGGCGCGGTTGCGTGATCAGGGCGCGTGCCAGCGCCACCCGCTGCTGTTCACCACCCGACAGCCGCCACACCTTCTGGCGCGCGTGGCTGTGCAGCCCAAAAACTGCCAGCATCTGCAATGCGCGTTCACGCGCCACCGCGCGGCGCAGGCCCTGCTCGACCAGGCCAAAAGCCACGTTGTCCAGCACATCCAGATGGGGAAACAGGGCAAAGTCCTGGAACATCAAGGCAAAGCCGCGCCGCTCGGGTGGCACCGCTGCCAAGTCCTGACCGGCGAAGTAAATCGACCCGGCGTCTGGTGGCTCGAGTCCGGCCACCATCTTGAGCAACGTACTCTTGCCACTGCCGGAAGGGCCCAGGATGGCGACAATCCGCCCGCCGGGTACGAGCAGGTCCAGCCGGTCGGCCAGCAGCGCCTGCCCGCCCTGCGCGTCCACATAGGTCTTGCACACTCCGCGCAACTCAAGCAGCGACATTGGTTGCTCCTCGTAGTGGCGCCAATACGCGTGCGCGCCGCGGCGCCTGCTCGATCAGCACGAAGGCCAGCAGCGCCAGCAGCATCAACAACGCCGCCAGCACCAGTGCCGCATCGCGGTTGGCCCCGCCCGGGCGACCAAGGCGCTGGTAGATCAGCGTTGTCAGCGTCGCCCATTCGGGGCGCGACAGGAACAACGTTACGGCAAACTCGCCCAGCGCAGTGGCGGCGGCAAACGCTACAC
>JAJAZK010000293.1 GCA_026785765.1 Rhodoferax sp.
CCTCGTGGGTAAAACACCGCCCGCCCCACGGGGGCTTTTTTTCTTGGGCGCGCAGGCCCCCAGGCGCCTCTCCCGATATGGCAGCTTTGGCCACGTCGACACGGGCGCCCGCAGGTTGACAACCGCTGTCATGACATGCCGCTTCAGCGGCCCTTGCACACCAAAAGCTGGCAGCGCCAGTTACCGCGTCTGCAACAACATCAAGCAGCCGTTCGAAGAACTGCTGCTGCGCGCCGAGTCCGTCGGCAACACCGTCAAAGGGATCAAACTGAATGAGTCGGCAAGCTTGCCGCGTACCGTATTGCACCGACAAGGGCGTTGCACAAGACGCTGCCCAACTGGCGGTCGCAGCACTGAATCTGGACGTAATAGACCTGGATGCACCGGCTGCCCATGCGATCGCGTGGCTGCGTGCGCTGACCCGGCAATTTGGTCTGTCGCTGGGCGACCGCGCTTGCCTGGCGTTGGCGCAAGCTATCGGTGCCGTTGTATTCACCGCTGACCGCCCCTGGGTTGCGCTCGGCGAAACTCTGAAGCTGGACATCCGCAGCATCCCGCCAGACGGACATTGAGCACAGCATTGCACAGCAATTGTCCGCAAGCTTGCCAGCGCCCCCGGACACACCACCTGCGCTTACCATCGCCGCATGACCACCTACTTCGTCTCCCGCCACCCCGGTGCCATCGACTGGGCGCAAGGCCAGGCCCTGACGATTGACCAATTTGTGCCGCATCTTGATCTGGCGCTGGTGCAAGCTGGCGACTCGGTGATTGGCAGCTTGCCAGTCAACCTGGCGGCGCAGGTTTGTGCAGCGGGCGCAGCCGACTGGCACCTGAGCCTGGAACTGCCGACCGAACAGCGCGGGCAAGAACTCGGCGCTGATGCGTTGCGGCGGCTGGGAGCGAAGATTGCGCCGTTTGATATTCGGCCGCTCACCCCGCGCGAATCGCAACTGAACATGGCGCAGGCCATGGTCAGGCGCTTTGTGCCACCAGGCGTCAGCCTCTCGGATGAGTTGATTGCTGATCGGCGCGCCGAAAATGCACGGGACGAACTGGAGTAAACATGTCTGAAATTCACCTCTGTATCGCAACCGGCCAGAATGCCGCCAACCTGATACCTGTCAAGCAGTTGAAGGCGCAAGAGGTCTGGATTCTTGAAACAGCCACCATGAAGGCGCTGCATAGCGGGGCTGACCTGAAGACTGCATTGCAGCCTTTCGTGCCTGGGCTCAAATGCGTCAACTTTGACGATGCGTCGCCTCAAAGCATTTACAGCGGCGCAAAAAAACTCGCCAACGAGTTGCATTTCAGAGCCAGCGCTGTACTGCCTCAGCTGTGTCATTCGGCTTGGTGTTGAAGCACAGCTTGGCTTGAGGAGCGTGCGCGTGCACGACGTTTATCAATTTTTCAAACAACAGGAAGTTTCCTGCAATCGTTCGTACGCCAGCCCCGATGAGGATGCAGTCGAACCGCTTCTGTTGCAGTTGGTCTCGAACCATTGCCTCGGCAGTTTCGCCAAAATTGGTCAAGCACATTTGCACGTTGTAGCCGCGCTCAGTCAAGCTGTCTTCAGATGCTTTCAGGCCGGCCAATACCTTCGCCGCGTCCATCCCAGGGTAAGCTGCGTAGTCGGGGTCGGAGAAATCGATGAGCGTTGGTTGCAAACCAATCACCAGGATACTTTTCTTGTCTGTCATATCTTTCTCCAAATATTCGGTGCTTGGCGGAAAGCAAGCACGGTATTGATTGTGCATCCGGCCGTGGTGAGACATTCAATGATCGGACAGCTGCCATTGTTACAGGGGTAATCAAGCTGACTGCGCCTTGCACTGATAGGCACCCTGCGGTTTACGCCAGGCGCATCGATGGGCTGTCAAAGCGTGAGCCTTTAGGTGGGCTGGCGTACAGATGCCGCGTCTGCCGGGTGGACTGATATTTTTTGGTCATGCGTTACTTCGTAACGCGATGCGCCGCCTGACCTCTAACCCGCCGACCGCGCATTCTTCAGTGTCTGCACATCGGAACGCGGGTTCGAAGCCAGCTCACTTGCCCTACCACCTTGGAGATATTTAATGACTGAGCAAAATTCAAAGCCTGTATCGGGGCGTGCAACGCTTGCATCGTGGCATGCAGCTACTGTGCCACTTCTTGTTTGCATGAGCAGGATGTGAAAATGATGGTGCGATGCATCACACCGCACGATTTACAGATGGTTGCGCACAAATTGCGAATGGCCTTGGCTTGCTCGCTGTCGCGGGTCATTGCCGCTACCGTGCCGCCCGCCTGCGTGTCGGCCCCAAGCGCGAAGAAAGTTTCAGTCCGGCTGCCTGTAGCGATACATTGGTAGCGGTTCTCGCGCTCGCTTGGGCGCACGCTTCTGCCGGTGTGCGCATTGGCACAGCCGCTCTATGCCCCTCAGTTTTTTCTCAAGGAGTCAGTGTCGATGTTGGTAAGTTTGTTTTACGTCAGCCGTGCCGTCGGTCCGCAGACTACGACGGTCACCAGTTCCATCCTGAGCACGGCCAGGTTGAACAATCCGGTGCACGGCATCACCGGTGCGTTGTTTCAGGGCCAGGGGCTGTACCTGCAGGTGCTGGAAGGCGAGCGCAGCGCTGTCAATCGTTTGTATGCGCAGATCCTGGCCGACAAACGCCATACCGACGCCGAGATCCTGTCCATGGAAGAGCTTGCCGGGCGCCGGTTCGAAAAATGGTCCATGGCGCACGTCATCCTGTCGGACCTGGACCCGATGGTGCTCATGAAGCACCCGGAGTTCGACCCTTATTCAGCGTCTGCGAAAGGGGCGGGGTTGATGCTGGAGGATTTCATCGCCTCGGGCGTCAGGGTGGACAAGCCAGTGGTGTAAGCGCCCTCGACAACGTGACGAACCGAGCGGCATTGCCACCGATTCGCAGGCCAGCGCCCAGTTTGGCGCTCGGCATCATCGGTACCGGGCTGTTAGCTGTTCCGATGCTGGCCGGCTCCGCTGCCTGCGCGGTGAGCGAACTGCTCGGCTGGCGCGCCGGCCTGTCGAAGGGGTTCAGCGAGGCCCGTGGCCTCTACCTCATCATTACCATCGCGACGGCGGTAATGGGCGCGGCCGTGGCGTTGATGTTCTGGCCGCTGTAACTATCAGGCCATGCTGTACGGCCTGTGGAACGCCCAGTGGGTCACTCTGCATGGCCTCGTAGCCCTGCTCGGCGTAGCATTTTTTGTAATAGCGTCCCGCGTGCGCGGTCAACGGCGCCATCCGTCCGCGGCCATGGCCTGGGTGGTGGCGTTGGCATTCATGCCCTATGTGGCGCTACCGCTGTACCTGCTGGTCGGCAACCGCAAGGTCCGCCGCCACCGGGCCACCACGGTTCCCTGCCAAGCCGCCATCGGCCGTGCCGACACGCCCGCGGCACGTTTCGAGCGTCTCGCGCTGGCGATGGGCCTGCCCAACCCCGCCCGTTATGAACACCTGTCGATTCACGACGACGGCGCCGCCGCCTGGCAGGCCTTGCAGGAAATCATGCGCGGTGCCACCCGGACTCTCGACGTCAGCAGCTTTCTGCTGGGGCGGGATGCGCTGGGCGACGCGGTCGTCGCGCTTTTGCTGGAGCGAGCCGGCGCGGGGGTGCGGGTGCGCTTTCTGATCGATGGCATTGGACGCTACCTGGGAGGTCGGGCAGACCTGGGCGGGTTGTCCGCCGCCGGAGTGACAGTGGCGGTGTTTGTCTCGCCATTCCGCTCGGCCCTGCCTGGGCGCACCAACCTGCGCAACCACCGCAAACTTGTCGTCGCCGATGGCATCCGCATCTGGACCGGAGGACGCAACCTGGCCACCGAGTATTTTCTGGGCGACCCGCTGGCACGGCCCGCAGCACCGGCCTGGATCGACCTGAGTTTCGATTTTTGTGGCGATCTGGCGCGGCAGGCACAGCACCGCTTTGACGAGGACTGGGCATTCGCAACCCGCCAGGCCCCACCGCCTGCTGCAGCCCCGGAAGTGGTGCCGCACGACCAGAAGAGGCGCCTGGCGCAAATAATCGCCAGCGGCCCAGACCAGGCCGACGACACGCTCTATGCGCTGCTGGTATCGAGTTGCTTCACCGCCGCGCAGCGCATCGTGGCGGTCACGCCCTACTTCGTTCCCGATGCCCTGCTGATGATGGGCCTGACGCTGGCGGCCCGCCGCGGCGTGGCGGTGGACCTGGTGCTGCCGGCACGTTCCAACCATCTGCTGGCCGACCTGGCGCGCGGCGCCGCACTGCGCGAGCTCAGCGCGGCCGGCGCCCGCGTCTGGCTGGTGGGCAACATGGTGCATGCCAAGCTGGTGCTCATCGACGACGACCTTGCCCTGGCGGGTTCGGCGAACCTGGACGAACGCAGCCTCTTCCTGAACTACGAGTTGATGTTCGCCTTCCACGACCCGGGTGACGTCCTGCGCTTTGCGCACTGGACCGACGCCCTGCGCGGCACCGCCACACCGTATCCCACGCAGCCGCCTGGCATCTTGCGCCAGCTTGCCGAGGGTCTGGTGCGCTGGCTCGCGTTCCAGCTTTGACCTGGCGCACGGACGTGGCGCCGCGGCGCAAACGGGACCATGGCAGTGGTGCCGCTGGCATTTGGCATCCTCATGGGCCTGTTGCGGCTCTCAGGTCGCTGCTGCGCGCTGCAGTGCTGCGTCGGTGATCGCCGACAGCGTGCCGCGCGTCGTAATGACTTCCGGGTCCAGCGCAATCTCGATCAAGGTGCCTTCGCTGCGCTCCAAAGCAGCCAGCAAGGCCGGCTCGAACTCGGCCGTTGTGCCGATCTTCACGCCCGCATAACCATAGGCACGGGCCAGTGCGGCGAAGTCCGGGTTGCGCAGCTCGGTGCCGGCGCGGCGGTTCGGGTAGTCGCGCTCCTGGTGCATGCGGATGGTGCCGAACATGCCGTTGTTGAGCAACACGATGATGGTCTTGGCGCCGTATTGCACCGCGGTGGCCAGCTCCTGGCCGTTCATCAGGAAGTCGCCGTCGCCGGTGATGGTGAAGGCAACACGGCCGGTGGTGATCGCGGCAGCAATGCCCGCTGGCACGCCATACCCCATGGTGCCGCTGGTCGGGGCAAGCTGTGTCTTGTAACCCTTGGCCAGGCCATGGTGCTTGAAAAATCGGTGTATCCAGCTCGCAAAGTTGCCCGCGCCATTGGTCAACACCGCCTCAGGCGGCAAATGCTTTTGCAGCAGCGCGACGATGGCTGGCATGTCGATATCACCCGGCAGCGGTTGCGGTTGCAGATTGGCGAGGTAGTCTTCGTGGCAGGCTTGGCTCCAGGCCTCCCAGGGCAGCAGCAGCGGCGCCGTCAACACCTCCAGCGAACGCGCCGCCGCGTTCATGGTGGCGTTGATGGCCAGATCGGCGTGGTAGACACGGTGCAGCTCTTCCGCGCTGGCGTGGATGTGCACCAGCTTTTGGCGTGGCTGCGGCTGGTCCAGCAGCGTGTAGCCACCGGTGGTCATTTCCCCCAGGCGTGGGCCAATGGCCAGGATAAGGTCACTGTCGCGAACACTTTGCGCCAGTTTCGGGTTGATGCCAATGCCCACATCACCGGCGTACAGCGGGTGGTGGTTGTCGAACGTGTCCTGAAAGCGAAACGCGTTGCCCACCGGCAGCTTCCAGTTCTCGGCGAAGCGTTGCAGGGCCTGGGCGGCCTGCACCGTCCAGCCGGCGCCACCGGCGATGACGAAGGGGCGCTGCGATTGCAGCAGCAGTTCGCGCAGGCGGCGTACCGAACCAGGGTCGCTCCAGGCTTGCACTGCGTCCAGATACGGCAACGCCTGCAGTGCCCTGTGTTGCCCGGCGCCCTGCTCCCCCACCGCAGCCAGCATGTCTTCGGGCAGCACCAGCACCACCGGTCCCGGGCGTCCGTTCATGGCCGTGGCAAAGGCGCGTGCCACGTATTCGGGGATGCGCGCCACGTCGTCGATGCGCTCGACCCGCTTGGCCATGCCCTTGGTGCTGGGCCCGAAGAAGCTGCAGAAATCCACCTCCTGGAAGGCTTCGCGGTCGCGCGTGTCGCTCGCCACGTCACCCACAAACAGCACCAGCGGCGTGGAATCCTGGTAGGCGGTGTGGATGCCGATGGACGCATTGGTGGCGCCGGGGCCGCGCGTTACGAAACACACGCCGGGCCGGCCGGTCAGGCGCGCGTGCGCATCGGCCATGAAAGCGGCTCCGCCCTCTTGGCGGTTGACGATGAAACGGATCTTGTCCGCATGAACGTGGAAGCCATCGAGGACAGCCAGGTAACTCTCGCCCGGAACGCCAAAGGCATGCGTCACGCCCTGGGCAATCAAGCATTCGACCAGCAGATGGCCCCCGATGCGGCGGCCCGGCGCGGCGCTCACTGGAGTACCTCCGCCCTACGGGCTGCGGTGCGAGCTTGCTTGGGGC
>JAJAZK010000294.1 GCA_026785765.1 Rhodoferax sp.
AGCAGCGCTGTCAGCGTTCCGAAGGCGCAGCGCATTTTTTGGCTGATCAATGGTTTGACTCTCATGCGATCTTTCTCCAGTCGTTGCTGTTTGCGGATTCAGCCCAAATGGCTTCCCATCCTCTGCCTTGGGCCGAATAGGGACAGGCCTTCCTTTGGCACCTGTCCGTATTCAGTTTGATGGCCGTCGGGCTGAGTAATTACTAAAAAGGTATGCGGAATACCATCGGACCCGGCCACGTCCACACGCATCGTCACACTGCTCATTTGTTTACCTCCAATTTTGTAGATGCACCACTTGCACCAAAGATTGCACTTATTCCGACGTATTGGGATTTGGGACCAGAAAAAATGCGCAGCGTTATTGGCTTGCCCTTTTTAATTTTATGCCCTTCTCCAAGATGAATTGCGCCACTATTGAAATTAAGCTCATGTTGGTCTGGGTATACATGTTCAGATAAATCCTGTCGCCATCCTCTCGATACATTTGAAGAAGGTTAAAGCAGCTTTGGCGGTCTGAACAAATACCCTTATAAATTAATTCTTCATACATTAGCTGCGTTAACGTATTACCTTGATCTGAGAATTTTTCGCCGCTAATTACATTCCCAATAAAACTAAAAAAACAAAAAATAGATATTGCACCAATGGATGCAATTCGTCGCCAATGGGATTGAGTGGTGGCGCCCTTTATGTGGGCGGAGCTTCTACCAGCAGTTAACCGATTATTGCGAACAGTCACTCCATCAGGACGAATTTTCTCAATAGCCTCTGCGGTGCCATTTAATCCATCACCTCTCTCAGTCCAAATAATTTGGTCATGCAAGATACTCATAAAACTCCCAAATCAAAATCTCCGCTCCGAGGGGCGCGGAATATACCTGCGGTGATTGAAATCAAGCACTTAGGCTCCAACCTTGGTTAACCCTGAAGGTGAGCCCAAGATGACCGACTTTATTATCAAAAAGCTGCCCTACGACCTCAGCTCCCACGCCGGGCTGGCGTTGATCGGAAAGTATTTCAAGCGCATCAATATCAATTCCCTGATCGATCCGGCTTTTAAGGTCCGCTCTGGCGTTGCCAACAGCGCCATCCTCAAAAGCTACTTGGCCCTGCTGTGTCTGGGCAAGAATGACGTTGACGCCGTCGAGAACTTTCGAGACAACGCCTTCTTCATGCGCGCCCTGGGCTTGGCTGGCGTGCCTTCGAGTCCTACTTTGCGTCAACGCCTGGACACCCATGTGGCTTCCTGGTTCGATCTGGCAGCGCAGTTGAACCACAAACTGCTGGCCAGTACCGTCAACGGCAAGGCCATTGACTTCGGTGCCCTGGCTTGTGGCTACACCCCGGTTGATCTGGATACCTTTGCCATGGACAACAGCGCCACCAAAAAAGAACTGGTGGGGCGCACCTATGCGGGAGTTGACGGCTACTGCCCGTTTGCCGTGTATCTGGGCAGCCTGGGCTATTGCCTGGAGTTGGCGCTGCGCCCGGGTGTGCAGCATTGGGCATCCGAGAGTGAATACAACTTTGAGCGCGCCTTGCCGATGGCGGCCAGCCTTGTGTCCACCCCATTGCTGGTGCGGGCAGATTCTGGCTTTTGCAGCTTTAAGCTGTTCCGGGAAATCACCGCACAAGCGGCTGAGCTCAAGCGGGAGATCGCCCTCCTCATCAAGTGGAACCCGCGCAGAGCGCCGGTGGAGGCAGTTGCTGAGGCAAGGAAAGCCGACAACAGTACGCAGTGGGTGATTCATCGCCCCGGAAAACGCGAATGCATCTGGCAAGAAACCCTGGAGTTGGCAGGCGTGGGCAGTGAGTCCAACCCGGCCCGGCGCGTTTATCGCCTGACCGAGCGCACCATTGACAAGCACGGTGTCGTTTTGCTGTTGCCCGAGTATGTGCTCGAAGGTTGGACCACCACGCTGCCAGCGCGTTTTAGCGCCACGGACATCATCGCCCTGTATTGCGACCATGCCACCCATGAGCAGTTTGGCAAAACCCCAAGTCAGCATTCGGAGTTCAAGACCGATATGGATCTGGAGCGCCTGCCCTCGGGCAAGTTCGATACCAACTTCCTGGTGTGCCAGCTCGCCGCACTGGCAATGAACTTGTTGCGCCTGATTGGACAGCACACGCTCAATGGACCCGATGCCCCGGTGCGTCATACAGCCAAACGCCGACGCATCAAGACGGTGATGCAGGAGATGATGTTCAAGGCCGGGCGCATGATCAAGCATGCCGGGCGCTGGATACTGGGCTTGGGTGAGAGCGACAGCGGTTTTGCGGTGTTTGAGCGCCACTACGGTCAGCTCAAAACGGCGTAGCGAGCCAGTTCGCTCAAAAAAATCCCACGATCTGATGTTTATCTTGCCTGCATGGCGCAGGCAGAGGTAGGTGCCAGCCAAATTCGGCCCGATTTGTGAATAGCCGCGCCCAACCGCGCTCCAGCGGGCTCGCTTGGCTGGAGCTGTGGTTTGATTGGGCAGATCCACGAAATTCCTGGATCGGAGTTGGGATATTCGGGTCAGTAATCAGGCGGGGGGACTTGAGGTCACGGATTCAGGAGTCAGATAAAACGGTGTCAATTCCTTCAGCGCCAGCAGCGCGCCAAAGTCCCGGCGCGCAACCACATCCAGTCCAGCCGTCACTGGCTGCAGTCGAACCGCGCCGGCCAACTGTTGAAACGCCGCATTCGCGTTGCGACCGGGCGCGCCACCCACAATTGCCTGGACCGCCGCATGCAGTTCGTCCCGTTGGGTGTTGCCACTGATCAATGCTGTGGTGTTGATCCCCAGGGTCGATTCCAGCGTATCGATCAGATTCTCGAAGCTGCGATCCTCGCCACTGGCGGCGCTGCGCAGCAGTGTGTCAAAGCGCGCCAAGGTCAACGAGGTGTCAAGCCGTTGCAACATCTCGAACACGGCCAACCCATCGGTTAGCTGGCGCTGGTCATGGTTCCACGAGAACCTCTTGGGTACCGCTACGTCGGTGAGGTACTGGTCTTCTATCGGGACTATCAGCGACTGGCCCGGGAAATTGCCCGATGGATAGCCTGCGATGAGGTCGAGCTGGCCACCCGCGTTGTTGGCCTCGCGCGACAACACGTTGGTGATGAGGGGATTGCCCACAACAGGTACCACACCACCCAGGCCTGCAAAAAGCGACTGCACGGATGCAGTGGCCGGAAACCCAGGCGAGTTGAACGCCACTGCCTCGACTGTGTTTGCCGGAAACAGCGTCGCAAAAGCCATCGCCAGATGACCACCAAGAGAGGAGCCCGTCACAGCCACCCGGATCGGACTGCCCGCCGGAAAAAACGCCACTAACTCGCCAGTGCTAGGGACATCGGCCGCGCGCGTTAGAAGGTTCAACAGTGGAGAAAACTCATACTGCCGCACGAGATTGGGCGACGTCGCGCCGATGGGCGTACTGACGGGCAGCCACCAATTGTGCTTGTCTACGATCTGGTGAATTGCTTCACCGTAAGCACCGATCTGGGCGACGGCCGACAGGTCGCTTGGCGATGATGATCTCTGCGCGACGCCGCGAAAGCTGATGAAGAGCTTGCCAGTGTCGGCGCC
>JAJAZK010000295.1 GCA_026785765.1 Rhodoferax sp.
CAATATCGTGCGTACCACCACCACGGCGCAGATCGGGCAGAACGCGCTGGTCAAGGCCGGGCGCGATGTCAACGTGTCGGCCACATCCACCAAGGATGTGGAGTCGGCTGCGGTGGCCGCTGCCGGTGGCCTGTCGGTCGGTATCGCCGGGGCGGTATCGGTTGTCAGCATCGGCGCCAGCCTGGACGCCGATTCGCAGGCCAGCCTGCGCGACACGGATTCCAACAGCAATACCGCCAGTTTCGCGGACTCCAAGGTCAAGCAGGACAAGGTGACCGGCAGCCTGGGCAATTCCGAGCATGTGCGGGGAACCAGGACCGAGGTATCCGGGCGCGTGGCGTCGCTGGGTGTGGCAAGCGACATGAACGAGTCGGCGACCGCTTCGCTGGACAAGACCCGCGCCTTTGTAGGCCGCAACAGCCAGATCGTGGCCGGCGGCGATGTCTCTGTCACCGCCACCGACCGGCTGCGGCTGAGAATGAACGTGGCTGGAGCGGCGGGCGGTTTTGTGGGTATCGGCGGCGCTTTCGGGGTGGCGACTACCAAGGCGACCAGCGAGGCCTTTGTCGGCGACGACACCACGGTGGATGCCGGCGACGACGTGCTGGTCAACGCGCAAGCCGTCAATCTGGACCTTGGCGGTGCACAGGTGCGTTCGGTGGCGGGTGCCGGCGGCGTGGTGGGTGTGTCGGCAGCGGTGGCCGTCATTGACGACCGCAGCAGCACGCGTGCGTCGCTGTCGTCCAGCGCAAGGGTGCTGCGCGCCGATGCGGTTACGGTACAGGCCCGCACCAACCATACCGCCCGTGCTGAGACTTTTGGTGCGTCGGTGGGTGCCATCGCCATCGGCGCGTCGGTGGCGCGCTCGGAGTTCAATGGCGAGACGGTGGCCTGGCTCGGTGCGGGAGTCGAGATTGGCCTGGCGCCACCCAGCACCGTCAATAGCGTGGCGGTGCTCGCCAGCGACGAGTCAGTCGCCTATGCCAGCGCCACAGCGGGCACGGCGGGCATTCTGGCCGGCTCCGGGGCGGACGCCAGGGCGACCGCTGGCGCCAGGGTGCAGGCCTTCACTTCCGACAATGTGAAGATCGTCGCCCAGGGCTCGGTGGATGTGGAAGCCACCTCGACGCCGCGTACCGAGGCGGCCGCGCTGGGCATCAATATCGGCGCTGGCGCGGTCGGTGCGTCGCTGGCCAACGCCCGTTCCAGCGCCCTGGTCGAGGCAAAGCTGGGCAGCAACAACACGGTCACTGCCGCCGCGCTGGACATTCAGGCGCGCCGTGTCGTGGGTGCCGGACCCACCACGCTGGCAAAGGCTACCGGCGCGTCTGGCGGCCTGTTGTTTGGCATCAACGCCACCGAGGCAGTGGCAAGCAGCAGCGGCACCACCAGCGCGCAGATTGGCGACGGGACAACCGTCACGGTGACCGGGTTTGCCACCGTGCAGGCCGACAACCGGTCGCAGCAGACAGCCTCCGGACTGGGCTTCTCGGCTGGCTTCATTGCCGCTGGTGCGGACTACGCACGCGCCAATTCGTTGACCACGACACAAGCATTGCTCGGGGCCAACGTCAAACTCAGCGCTGGCACCTTGCAGGTGCTGGCCGGTGGCGCCGACAGCAACTATGCGTGGGCGCAGGCCGGTAGCGGCGGTGTCGTGTCAGCGCCATTCTCCGAGGCCTCCACCTTCAACAGCAGCGTGACCTATGCCCGCACTGGCAGTGGCAACAACACCACCGGCAACGCCCGCAAGATCGATGTCGGAACGTTGTTGGTCTCGGCCAGCCACACCGCAAACTTCAACAGCTGGATCGACAGCACCAATGCATCGCTGATTGGCGCCAGCGGCGCCACGGCGACGAATGTGTTGAACAGCCGCGCCGAGGCCGGCATCGGAGCCTCGGGTTATGTAGAAGCCGACGCGATCACCCTGGAAGCCTTCAACCAGGTTCGCAAACAGAATCCGGGTGGGCCCAGCATCAGCATACCGGGCCTGGCGCAGAACGTTCCGGCCTGGAACGTGAACTCCAACTCCGGCGGCCTGGCCGACGTGCCCGCCGCCAGCAGCAGCACCATCATCACTACCAATGCCCTGGTTGATGTCGCCGCCAGCGCCAGTCTGCTGCAAACCGGGAGCCGCAACAGCCCGGGTGTGTTCAAGCTCGACGCCTGGAACGACGTGACGGCAATCGACCGCGTCAAGATGGCGTCCGGTGGTGCTATTTCCGCAGCCAGTGGCAAGTCGTCCGTGCTGGCCGATACGAACAACGCGACGGTGCGGGTGCAGGACAACGCGCAACTGAGCGCTGTCGGTGATATCAGCATGGGTGCACGCGCTATTGCCAACATCAACACCCAGACCGCGGTGGACGTCTACGGCGCGGTCGGGGTCGCGCCTGAAGGGGACAGCGTCTCGCGGTTCCAGGCGATCAATACCATCGACATCGGTGCGGCCGAGTTGAGTGCGTTGAACGATGTGCGGCTCTGGGCTGGTGCCAACAGCTCGGGTACTGGCAACAACATCCAGACGGTCGCGCGCAGCGACGTTTACAACAACACGGCGATCCCGGTGAACCGCGCTCCAGTTGCGGATGCCATCGTGGTAACACGCAGCAATATCGAGATCGACAGTGGTGCCGATGTGGCCGCCGTGCGCAACGTGTCGCTGCTGGCCGAGAAGGGTACGGTCACCGCTTCCGGGGTCGGCATCGGCAAGGATATCTACCGCGAAGTATTGGCAGCTATTGCCAGCGCAGTCAGCAACGCCTTTGGTGGCGGTGACGTGTCGTTCGAGACCCGCACCGGGCGCTCGATCCGGGATCAGGCCTCCAATGTGGCGGTCAACGGCACGGTGCAGGTCGGCACCGAGCGCAAGCTGTCCATCGAGTTCGATGTCAATGGTGTTGTTGACAGTGCCAAGACTTTTGGCCTGAGTGCCTCGAATCCGGTTTTTCTCAGCGTCGCCGGTGAGCTCCTGCAGCGCATCGTGGATTTGAACAAACTGATTGCAGCCTACTCGGTTGCGTCGGCCAGTGCCGACGCGTCGATTGCCGCTGCTGCCTACAAGTCTGAGGTCGCGTTTCTCAAACGCAAACTCAAGGACATGGGTTACCCGGTGCGTGAGGACCCGACCACCGGGGCGTTGACGATTGGTGGCGCGCCCAGCATCAGTGCGAGGGCGGCGGCGCAACAAGCTGTTGACGGGATGACCACGAGCCGCACCGGGTACGCGTCTGAAAGGACGACCTTCACCAACACCAACAGCGCTCTGACCACCACCAATGGCCAGTTGGCGCGGAGCAATACGGATCTGCGCGCGCTAAATGTCACCCGAAGAACCACATTGGCCGGCATGGCCGCCGACGATCCGGCGCGCCCGGCTTTGGTCACACTGATCGACAACACCGCCACGCAAATCGGCAACCAGACACAGACCATCAACACCAACACCGCGACGATCAACACTAACGATGTTTCGATCACTGCGTTGACTGGCCAGATAACCGGGCTTGACGACCAGATTGCCCAGATTCGGACCGGCCTGACCGCAGGGACCTACTCGGACACGGTCGCTCAGGGGCCGCAAGCGGCCTTCCGCACCATCAGCGACGGGGTTGCGCCACTGGGCAATATCTTTGTGCGGGGAGACAGGCTGCAAGGCAGCGGTACCCTGAATGCGCCGGGGGACGCCGAGATCAAGGTCGTCAACAACGGGCCCACCTTCCTGATCCTGAAGAACCTGACCATTCCGCCGGACGATGGCGGCAAGATCTTCTTCAACAATGTCGACATCAAGAGCAACACCCAGATAAATGCCGTCAACGGAGGCGCCAACGGCGCTGCTTTCAGGATTTTCACCGCCGACAGCCAATTCGACGTGAACGGCAACCCGGTGCCGTCGAACAAGCCGCAGATCGTGATCAGCAGCACCTGCAACCCCGACGCTGCGGTCAACGCATCGAAAAAGAATACCGACCTTTATGCGCTGGCACCGGACATTATTTTGCAGGGTGACATCAGCAACCTGCGCGGCTTGGTACGGATCACCAGTGAGTCGGGCAGCATCCGGATCGAACAGAAGCGCGACACCCAGGGCAATATCATCCCGGGTGAGACTGCCAACATCCGCGCCGGTCAGGTCGAGGTGAGGGCCAGCAACGGCGACTTTGTACAGAGTTACACCGACACCTTCTTCCACACCGCCGGTGCGCCGCTGGTGACGGTTCCGGGACTTGCGTCGCCAGCAGCGTTTCCGCGCACCATCGACCGGATCGACCGCAACGAGACACTCGGGGCGGGGATTGTTGCCAACGGCAGCGTATTGATCGCAGCGCGCTACCTGAACATAAACGGCACGATTCAGAGTGGCCTGGCCGAGTGGGGCGTGCTGGTGCCTGACAACGCCACGGCCAAGATCGGCACCGGCAGCGGCAGTTTTGCCGCTGCGCGCTCGATTTACCTCGGGCTGAGCCAAGCCCAGCAGCAGGTGCAGGGAGCCGAGTTTTACGAGGTTGTAGGCGCCACCGTGGCTGGACTGGCTGGCAATACACAGGGCAATTGGGAGCAGGTCAAGGTCAGTTACAACGCCAGGGAAGACAGGCTCGAACTCGGCGGTGTGCGTGTGCAGGGCGGTTACGTGGAACTGTTCGGCCAGATCTTCAACACCACGGCGGGTACGGGTGCCAAGGTCAAGGTGCTCGACGGTTACGGCCAGGTCAAGGTGGACAACCAGACCAACCTGCCGCTGTGGGTGAATCTGCTCGACACCGGTAAAGGCGTCCAAGGCGAGGTGAACATCACCAACATCTTGGTCAACAGCGTGACCGGTGCCGTGACACCCACGAAGACGACGTATGTGCGGGATTCGGCGGGTTGTCTGGTGGTGGATGGATGCCGGACCGGCCAGTCCTATTTGCCACAGGCGAATCTGCGTTTTGTCGTGAACGTGGGTTATGACCAATCCACTACCGACTTCTATCGCTACTCGCAGGAAGGGATCATCGGTTTTTCGATCGGCAGCGTCGCTCTGGACCGCTACAAGATCAGCTCGGTGGTCTCCAGCAACAACCCGATTGCCCGCGGCGTCAGTTTGCAGACGGTCTCGCCGTCCGCAAACACGAACCGCTATACCAACCCGGCGATGACGGTTGGACCATCCACGATCAGTGGCGGAAAACAACAGGACAATACGGTCGTATCTTTTCTGACACCTGGCCGCAGCTGGAATGATTGCAATTGGTGGACCTTGTGTATCAACGCCACCCATTACCAGGAGTTCACCAGGCAGACGGGTAACAAGATTACCGTCACCGACAGCGTCAAGGCGGACTACCCGATCGGCATCGAATTCATCGGTTTTGACAAGGGACGGGTGAACCTGTCCTCCAGAGGCAGCGTGGTGCTGAACTCGTCGGTGAACAACCGCAACGGTGACACCAGCGTCACCTCGGTCAATGGCTCGATCACGCAAAACGGTGACCAGGCGATTCTTGGCGGCAACAACATCAGCCTGAGCGCGAACACTGGCATTGGAGCGACTGGGCAGGCTTTGCAGGTCAACGTCAAGGACGGCAGCAAGCTCGACGCCATCGCCAGCTCTGGCGAGGTGCGGGTGAAGCAGGTGCTGGGTGATTTGAAGTTCGGCACGGTCGGCGGTGTGGGTGTCTCCAACGTGGTGCTTGAAGCCGAGCGCAATTTGCTCGGTGAAAACGGCAACTCTTACGTCCAGGGACGCCGCGTCGAACTGCTTGCGCGCAACGGTGCAATCGGCGGCGGCGTCGCCGACCCGCTCAACGTGCGTACCGGCTACACCACCAACCAGGCGCAATGGCCCAACAACGGCCTGATGGCTACGGCACGTGACAATATCAACATCAGGAACTCCAGGGATCCTGGCAATGCCGCCGGCTACACGGGTAACCTGCTGTTGATTTCTGCTGAGTCCCTGGCGGGCGACGTGCGGGTGCAGACCACCGGCAAGGTGATCGACAACAACCCGTTTGCCACCACCGACACGCGCACCCAGACCGAACTGGCGAATCTGTGGGATTCGTTGCGTTTGCGGGGCGCGCTGGCGGTCGAGAAGGCCGATGAAGCGGTGCTGGCGTTCAAACGCGGCAAGGAGAACAACTACCAACTGTATTGGCTGTTGCGCAAGGGCCAGGCCGACCGTGGCGCCAACTACGACCCGGGTTACCAGTACCAGGTGTCGGGTGCCGAGAACACGGTGCTGACCACTTCCGGGCTGAATGCGACGCAGATCGTGGCCTTTGCCGCCAACCGGACCGCGCAGTACCACGCCCTGCATGCCGAAGTGGGTGGCTTCACCGGCGGTTTCACTGTGGGTTACCAGTACACCGTGAGCGCCGTCGAGGATGCCACCATCCGCCAGGGTTCCTCCTGGAGTGACGCGCAGCTGCAGTTGTCGGTGGGCGCCGGACTGCTGAAGAACATTACCGATACCGTCACCACGATAAAGCAGCCCAACGCCAAGGGGCGCAACGTCACTTTGCTGGCGGGTACCGACATCGGCTCCTTCAACGGTGCCTTGACAATCGATCTCACTGCTGGCCTGAACAGCTTGACGGTAGAGCAGAAGGCTGCGCTGGCGGCGGCTGAGCGCGGCGACGCCACGCTGAGTGGCACCAGCATCACCATCGTGCAGCCACGCCCGGTGAACGTGGCGGTCGGAACCGGTGCACTGAATGCGACGGCCAGCAACGGTTATGCCCTGCTGGGCTCCGAGCAGGATTTGCGCATCGACCGTGTCAGCGCCACCGCCGATATCCGCATCAAGACCGCCGGCTCGCTGGTCAACGCCGCGTCGGTGGCGGGTGCTGCCAACGTGCTGGGCGCCAACATTATTCTGGAAGCCGCCAACGGCGGTATCGGTTCGTTGCCGGACGCGACCACCGGGGCGGTGTCCACGCCGCTGCGCATCAGCCCGACGGCCGGGTCTGGTGTGATAGCGCGTGCCGCCAACGACATCTGGCTCCTGGGAACGCAGGACCTGTTGCTCGACACGGTGTTTACCCGTGGCAATCTGCGCGTCGACGCGCAGCGGTCGATCCTGGACTTCCACACTGCCGAGTTGTCGATCACGCCGGAGCTCAACCTGCGCAGCGCCAATATGGCGTTGACGGCCAATACCGGATCGATCGGAACGTTTGCCAATCCGCTCGATGTGGGTGTCAACGCCACCGGTTTCATCAGCGCGACCACCGCCACGATCGGTCAGGGGGTGTACTTGAATGGTCCGGCGGGTGAGCGCTTCAATATTGCCGCTGTCACCTCTGGTGATGCGGTGGGCCTGTCGTCGGCCACCGCAATGGTCATCGACGGACCAGTGACTGGGCCGGGGCCGTTTTCACTGGTCGCGGGTGGGCAGATTCGGCTGACGCCAAATGCCGACGTACACGCCACCACCCTGGGTGTGTTCCTGCGCGCCGGCTCGTTGACGATGGAGGACGCCGGCGACGGCGTGCACGCGGCGCAGTTGCGGGTGGACGCCGGTACAGTGGACATGGAGACGGTGGGCGACGCCTTGATCACCGGTATTTCGGTGGGCAATCCGACGGCCAGTGCAATCCGGCTGGTCAGTACCGCAGGACGGATCCTGGACAACGGCGATACCCGGCTGGACATCATCGCCGACACGCCGCCGTCGGCGCAGCTCACCATCAGCGCGGCGCTGGGGGTCGGTGCCGATCCGCTCGATGTGCGCCTGCTGAACCTGCTGGCCACGTCGGGTGGCGTGGTCGATCTGGCAGTCGCGGGTTCGGTGAACATTCTGGCGATCAGCGCTGCAGACCGGGTCTTGCTGACCGCCGGTGGCGCCATCACCGGCGCCGAGGTGCGCAGCACGGGTCTGGGCAATGGTCCGGACAAGACCATCAGCATCACCTCGATGAACGGGCCGATCAGCCTGCAAAACATTGCCGGCACCACCGGGGTAAGCCTGGCAGCGCCGCAGGATGTGCAGGTGAACACGGCGTCGAGCAGCAACGGGCCGGTGGCACTGGTATCGGCCTTGGGTAATGTGCTGGTGACGGGCAGTGTCATTGCCGCAGACCAGGTGCTGCTGACCGCAGGTGGCGCCGTCACCGGCAACGAGGTGCGCAGCACCGGTCTCGGCAGTGGTGCGGACAAGACCATCCGCATCACTTCGATGAACGGGCCGATCAACCTGCAAACCGTTGCTGGCACCAGTGGTGTGAGCATTGTGGCGCCGCTGGACGTGCAGGTGAACACGGCGTCGAGCAGCAGCGGGCCGGTAGTGCTCGCCTCTGCCATGGGCAACGTGGTGGTGACAGGCAGTGTCAGTGCCGACACCGTGGCCGTGAGCGCGCCAGCGAGTATTGTTGCGAACCGGATCAACGTTGGCTCGTCCGTTACGCTGCAGTCGGACCAGGTGACGGCCAATCTGGTCGGTGCGACCCAGCCGGTGGGCGGCTCCATCACCGGGTTCAGTGGTGTGCCTGCGTCCAACGTCAACTTGACTTTGACCAGCGGCGGTGGTTTTGCCTTTGACGCGTTCAGTGCCGCGCTGGCCAAAATCGTGATACCAGCCGGAGCGGTGTCGGTGGACCAGCTTACGATTGTGGACAGGGCGACTTTCACCAACCCTTCGTCGGCCTTGCTGATAGACCAGCACGACCGCAGCATCCAGCCGTTCGACCTGCAGTTGTATTCGGATGGCGCGCCGTTCGCGCTGAACCTGCTGGGCAATCGCCTGGGTACCAGTGCCTTCGTGATCTACCGCAGCCCGCTGCATGAGGCATTGACGCCGAACTCGGCCAATTCCAGCGTCGTCGAGCAGAGCGAAACCGCATTGACAATTCCACGCCTGGACATGCCGGTCGGCCGGCCGCAGGAAGTCGGACGCGGTAGCGGTCTGGTCACGGTTTCGGGCGGCGGCGTCACCATGACGGGCCAATGCAAAGACTACGAAAAGGACGGCGAGTGCGCAAAATAGTGCGAAAGCAGGCTTGGTTGATGCTGCTAGCCGCTGGCGCGGTGCTGCCGGCGCTGGCGCAACCGACCGTGGTGCCGCCCGCGGCCGATCCGGGCGCCGTGCGCCAGCGCCAGATTGACGACGACAGCCGACGCCGTGACGCCGAGCGGCTGCAGCAACCCATCACCGAGCCGCTCAAGCGCGACGGGATTGCGCCGCCGCAGACCGCTGGCGACGCCACCGCGGCCGCAGATGCGGTGCGTTTCCAGGTGACCCGCATCGAGTTCACTCCTTCCGAGATCCTGACGGCGGCTGAACTCGAAGACATTGCGAAGGATTTTCGCGGGCGTGCACTCACGCTGGCCGAACTGCAGCAACTGGTGGCGCGTGTGAACGCCTTGTACCGATCAAAAAATGTGGTCACGGCGCAGGCGCTGGTTCCACCACAGGACGTCTCGCAAGGTGTCGTGCGCGTGCGGCTGGTCGAGGGGCGGGTGGGCAAGGTCGAACTGCAGGGCAATACCAGTACCGAGTCGGATTTCATCACCAATCGCCTTGGCTTGCGCGCCGGTGATTTGGTGGATCTGGACCGTCTGGAACCGGCGCTGCGCCGCTTCAACCGAAGCAATGATGTGCAATTGCGCGCCGAGCTCAAACCTGGAGCCGGTTTTGGCCTGACCGACCTGCAGGTGGGTGTGGCCGAGCCGCAGCGCCAGGAGATTCGCCTGATGCTGGACAACCTGGGCGGTGAATCCACTGGGGCCTGGCGGCTCTCGACGACTTACCTCAACCGCAGCCTGCTTGGGTTGCGCGATGAGCTCACTGCGACTGCGACCGATGCCGATGGCCTGCGTGGGCTGTCACTGGCGTATGCCTTTCCGGTCAACCGCTGGGGCGGCCGACTCAACCTGGGCTGGAGCCGCGATGACACGGCTGTGCGCCACGGCCCGCTGGCGCCGCTCAACATCACTGGTGGTTCCAGTGGTTATTCCGCGCTGTTGCGCCAGCCGATGCTGGTGGAGCAGCGCGCCCAGGTCGACTTGTTGCTGGGCAGTCGAAAGCGTTACAGCGAAAACTTCATCGACTCGGTGTTCCTGCAGCGCACCGACACCAGGGACCGCAGTCTGGGGCTGGAAGCGCAGTATTTCGGTACCGGGTCGCGCTGGTTGGCAAGTTACACGCGCTACTTCGGCGAGGTGCAGGTGTTGGCCCCGGTGTCCCTGCAAATTGACCGTGGCAGTGTGCGTTTCGACCAGGAGTTCGGTGTCGGCATGTCGCTGCGCGGCACACTCGGCTGGCAGTCGGCACAGCAGCGCAATCTGCCGTCCAGTGAGCAGTACTTCATCGGTGGCGACGGCAGTGTGCGCGGTTATCCGGCCAGCGCCTTGTCGGGTGATGTCGGCCACACCCTCAACCTGGAACTGCACCATCCCATCGGGCGCGTGACGCTGGGCACCAGCGAGCTAGCCGCGTCCGGATTCTTTTTCTTTGACCGCGGTGACGTCACTCCGTTTCGACCGCCCAATTCATCGCTGCCGGCGCGCCTGCACCTGATGGGCGCCGGATGGGGTGTTGTGGCCGCGCTCGACAAGCGGGTATCGGCCCGATTGACGTTTGGTTATGGCCTGAACAAACTGGCTTTCGAGCCCAGCCGTTACCAGATCCACTTTCAGTTGATCGCAAGCATTCTGTAGTTGCAGGCGCCGTCGTTCCGGGTGGCGGCCCGGCCTCGATTGCGACCCCGGCACGGAGCGGCTGATTGGCCGTGCGGCGCAACAGGGTAGCCCCGCCAACCCGGTTGAAGAAGCGGGCTTTTTGCGAGTGAGGACATCGCCCGAAGCAGGCCTGGCCTGACTGGCTTCGACGCTAGACTGTTCTGCTGTTTTGCGCAACTACCAATGCGAAGGAGCCGCCTGCCATGCCCAATACCCGATCTGCCATGGCCGTGCGCCTCGAATTTGCGCCTGGCTCGCTGGTGCACTCCAATCTGTCGGGCGCCGCATTTTCCGGTGACTGGTTGTGGGTGGCTGGTGACGAGGCCTGTGGCATCGACCGTTTGCGCCGGCTCGAACCGGTTGGCCGGGAGACCTTGCGTTTCGGCGAGGTACGTGACTTCCCCTTGGCCGATCTGCTCGATCTGCCGGGTGCGCCAGATGAAGAAGCCGACCTCGAGGGCATGGCCGTAGCCGATGGTTATCTATGGGTGGTGGGCTCGCACGGTTTCAAACGCAAGAACGCCAGTGCCGATCTCGACCACGGCGCGAATGCCAAACGCCTGCAGACGCTGTCGCTGGACCGCAACCGGCGCTTGCTGGCCTGCCTGCCGATCGAAACCGATGGCGCTGGTGTGCCAAGTCTGGTGCGCAAGGCGCAGGATGGCCGACGCGCGCTGCAGCTCAAGGGTGGTGCGCAATCAAATGAGTTGACACGGGCGCTGGAGAAGGACGCTCACTTTGGCGCCTACCTGTCCCTGCCTGGCAAGGACAACGGATTCGACATCGAGGGCCTGGCAGTGGATGGCCAACGGCTGCTGCTGGGATTGCGCGGTCCGGTGCTGCGCGGCTGGGCGGCAATACTGGAAGTCTCCGTGAAAGTGCGCGCCAAAGAACTGCGTCTGGCGCCACTGGATCGCTCGGGCATTCTGATCCGCAAACATTTTTTGCAACTCGATGGATTGGGCATACGCGATTTGCACTTTTTGGGAGATGACCTGTATGTCCTGGCCGGACCCACCATGGTCCTGAACGGCGATATCCGTGTTTTCAAATGGCCACTGGCGCGACAGGTGCTGGCCAGCAACCGCCATCCGGTGCGTTTCGAGCCTGTGTTGACCGAATCGGTGTCCTTGCCGCATGGCCGTGGTACGAACCGTGCCGAGGCCATGTGCGATTTGCCTGCGGGCCTGGTTGGGAGCCGCCCACACTGGCTGGTGCTGTACGACGCGCCCGGTGAAGACCGCCGCGAGGGCGAACACACGGTTTTCGGCGATCTGCTGCGCCACGATTGAACGCCAGCACCGCACCCGGTTGCGCTGACGGCTCGATGGCCGTGCCGCAAGTCGATCCGGCGTCGGCGCTGGTGTTCATCATCAATGCAGCTGCCGGGGCCAGCGATGAGGCCACGCGCCGCGA
>JAJAZK010000296.1 GCA_026785765.1 Rhodoferax sp.
CCGGCCGGGATAGAGCCCGGGTCAGCGGGGGGACCCTGCAGGACGACTGTGCCACGGGCTGCAGCCGACGGAGCGCCCAGCCATTGTGGTTTCAGGGTCGCAACCACAAAGTAAGCCGCCAGCAGAACGGTCGCGGTTTGCGAGAACAGCAGCCAGAGTCTTTTCATCGTGTAAATTGTAGGCCGCACGCCATATGCTGGTCGCGTCGTGGCCGTTATCCACTCGGATATGCTTGGCGTCGTACGGCCAGCGGCCGTTTTGTACACCCGCCATGGCAACACCGACCACCACCATCCTGATCCGCTCTGATGCGCCCGCAAAGCCAGCGTTGGGCAGCAGTTGCAACGGGTGCGGCGTGTGTTGCCTTTACCAGCCGTGTCCGCTCGGTATGCTGCTCTCTGGTCGACGCAGCGGACGTTGTGCGGCGGTTTACTGGAACGACGGCCTGCATGCCTACCGTTGCGGGGCCGTGGATCGAACACTGCCGGTGTTGCTGTCCAGTCTCCCGCGCCCGCTGCGAGCGCTTGCACCGGTGCTGGCGCGGCCGCTGGCGGCGGCGGCGCTGCGCTGGATTGCTGCTGCCAAAGGGTGCGACAGCAGCTTGCAGGTTCTGGACGCGACAATGGACGCAGGTCACCCGACCCCGTTGGTTGGCGCGGCCAACGCTGATCAACCGTGAACACGATGGACAGAATCGAATTATCCAAGGCACTCGATACTCTGCTTCAGCCGGAGAAATTCCGCGACTTCGGGCCCAACGGCTTGCAGGTGGAGGGGGGTGTCTCGGTGCGCAAGATTGTGTCGGGTGTGACAGCCAGCTACGCGCTGATTGAGGCGGCCATCGACGCCGGTGCCGATACGCTGCTGGTTCACCATGGCCTGTTCTGGCGCGCGCAGGACCCACGGGTGACGGGCTGGATGAAGAAGCGTCTGGCTTTGCTGCTGGCGCACGACATCAACCTGTTCGCTTACCACCTTCCGCTGGATGCCCATCCCGAGCTGGGGAACAACGCACAACTTGCGCGGATTATCGGTCTGCAGCCGACCGGGCGATTCGGCGAGCAGGACCTGGGGTTTCTGGGCGTTGCGCAAAGTGGGCGGCAGTTCGACGACGCACAGTCCCTGGCTTTATCGGTGCAGGTAGCGTTGCAACGTGCGGTGTTGCTGGTCGGCGCGGCCCCACGCCCAGTCCGTTTGGTAGCCTGGTGCAGCGGGGGCGCGCAGGGCTATTTTGAAGCGGCCATCGCTGCCGGCGCAGACGCCTTCATTACCGGCGAAATCTCCGAACCCCAAGCGCACCTGGCGCGGGAAATGGGCGTCGCCTACCTCGCATGTGGGCACCACGCCAGTGAACGTTATGGAGCTCAAGCTGTGGCCGCCCACGTCGCAGCACAGTTCGGACTGGAGCATTCTTTCATCGACATTGACAATCCCGCCTAGCAGAAGCTCGGGCGTCGCGTCGGGCTCGCGCCCCGAAAAAGGGGACGCTGCGCGCTGCAGTTACTTCCTCAGGCTGTCTCGAATCTGGCGCAACAACAACACATCTTCTGGCGTGGCCAATGGCGCGGGTGCTGCCGGTGGTGTCTCCTTCTTCAAGCGGTTCATTTGCTTGACCATCATGAAGATGATGAAGGCCAGGATCGCAAAATTCACCGCAACTGTGATGAAACTGCCGTACGCGAATACGGGCACTCCGGCCTTCTTCAGGTCTGCCAGCGCCATCGCGGTTCCGGCTGGTATCTTGCCCATGACGACGAACATGCTCGAGAAGTCTATGTTGCCGAAAATCGCGCCCACAATTGGCATAATCAGGTCATTCACCATCGAGTCGACGATCTTCCCGAACGCGGCGCCGATGATGACACCTACCGCGAGGTCCATTACATTGCCTTTCAGGGCAAATTCCTTGAATTCCGACATCATGCCCATGGTCTGGTTCCTTGTTTTTGGGGTTCCACCGCGACCCGGCGGCAAGTGCGCATTATCCGTAGGCTGCGAAGGGTGCAGTATAAAAAATCTGCAGTGCGGCTGCGTCCGGACTGCAGGGTCGCTTGCGTGGAGCCCAGCGCTGCCCAAATTGCGTCAGCTACGATGCTTGGTTGCTCAAGATAGCGATGTTTTCATTGAGGATTTCCATGAGTGATACCCCAGTCGACAGCAGCAAACGGACGTGGTTGATCGCCTCCGGATGTGTTGGCGCTGTAGGCGGCGCCTTCACTGCCGTCCCCTTCATCAGCAGTTTTCAGCCATCCGAGCGGGCCAAGGCTGCGGGCGCGGCGGTCGAGGCCGATGTGTCGGCGCTGAAGCCAGGGGCGATGATGACGGTCGAGTGGCGCGGAAAGCCGGTCTGGATCGTGCGCCGTACCCCAGAGCAAGTCGCAGGGTTGAAGTCTCTCGATGGCCAACTTGCCGACCCAAAGTCGGCGCGCAAACCCGATGAACTCACGCCAACATACGCCCGCAACGAGGCGCGTTCGATCAAGCCCGAACTGCTGGTTGTAGTTGGCATTTGTACGCACCTGGGTTGTTCGCCGTCAGAAAAATTCCAGACCGGCCCGCAGCCGTCGTTGCCGGATGACTGGAAAGGCGGATTCTTCTGCCCGTGCCATGGCTCGACCTTTGACCTCGCTGGCCGGGTTTTCAAGAACAAGCCGGCACCGGATAACCTTGAAGTCCCGCCCCATATGTACCTGTCCGACAATCGGGTCCTGATTGGTGAAGACAAGAAGGCCTGAGCACATGACCACACGCAGTACCGGAGCACATCGTGGCTGAGATGAAAGAAATTTCCCCCAACGCCCCAGCGGGTGAAAAGTTGCTGAACTGGGTGGACAACCGGTTCCCGTTGTCAAAACTCTATAACGAGCACCTTGGCCAGTACTACGCTCCGAAGAACTTCAACTTCTGGTACATCTTTGGTGCGCTGGCGATTTTCGTGCTGGTGATACAGATCGTCACCGGTATCTTTCTGGTGATGCATTACAAGCCGGATGCTGCATTGGCCTTTGGGTCGGTGGAGTACATCATGCGAGATGTGCCGTGGGGCTGGCTGGTGCGGTACATGCATTCCACCGGCGCGTCCGCATTTTTTGTGGTTGTGTACTTGCACATGTTCCGCGGGCTGATTTATGGAAGCTACCGCAAACCGCGCGAGTTGATCTGGGTGTTTGGCTGCGCGATTTTTCTTTGCCTGATGGCCGAAGCGTTCATGGGTTACCTGTTGCCGTGGGGGCAGATGAGTTATTGGGGCGCTCAGGTGATCGTCAACCTGTTCGCCGCGATTCCCTTTGTCGGCCCGGACCTTGCGCTGCTGATTCGCGGGGACTACGTGGTGGGCGACGCCACACTCAACCGGTTCTTCGCGTTCCACGTGATTGCGGTGCCCCTGGTTTTGCTTGGCTTGGTCGCCGCGCACATCATCGCCTTGCATGAAGTGGGCTCGAACAACCCGGACGGTGTCGAGATCAAGGCGACAAAGGGCAAGGACGGGCACCCGCTCGATGGCATCCCGTTTCACCCCTATTACACCGTACACGACATCTTCGCGGTAAGCGTGTTCCTGATGATCTTCAGTGCGATCGTGTTCTTCGCGCCGGAGTTTGGTGGTTACTTCCTGGAGTACAACAACTTCATACCTGCAGATCCGCTCAAGACGCCGCTGCACATTGCGCCGGTGTGGTACTTCACGCCGTATTACTCGATGCTGCGTGCGATCACCGACGAGATGGTGTATGTACTGGCGGCGTGCACTGTTATTGGCGCTCTTGTGATAGTTGCGAAAGCCAGGTTGCCGGGTTTCCTCAAGCCAGTCGTCCTCATTGCAGCGGTCGGCATCGTGGCGATGCTGTTGTCAATTGACGCCAAGTTCTGGGGCGTGGTTGTAATGGGCGGCGCCGTCATCATCCTGTTTTTCCTGCCTTGGCTGGATTACAGCCCGGTCAAGTCCATTCGCTACCGACCCGACTGGCACAAGTACGTCTACGCTGTGTTTGTCATCAATTTTTTCATCTTGGGCTACCTTGGGGTCCAACCACCGTCGGCCATTGGTGAGCGCGTGTCTCAGATCGGCACACTGTATTATTTTGGTTTCTTCCTCCTCATGCCCTGGTGGAGTGCGTTGGGTGAGCCGAAACCGGTGCCGCTGCGCGTGACATTCACGGCGCATTGAGCAGGAGACTAGCAGCATGAAGATGACCCGTGTCTGTGCAAAGGCCCTGGCTTTCCTGTTTGTAGCGTCCGGTATGTTCGCCAACGCGCAGGCCGCCGGTGGCGGCATCGCGTGGGACAAGGCGCCGGACCGGACGAACGACCTGGTAGCTCTGCAAAACGGTGCCAAGCTGTTCGTCAACTATTGCATGACCTGCCATTCCGCGTCCTATATGCGCTACAACCGGCTGACGGACATTGGCCTGTCCGAGCAGCAGATCAAGGACAACCTGCTCTTTGCGACCGACAAGGTTGGCGAGACCATGGTGGCTTCGATCAACCCGAAAGAAGCCAAGCAATGGTTCGGCGCCAATCCGCCCGACCTGACCTTGGTTGCGCGCTCACGCTCGGCGGCGGGACAGGGCAGTGGAGCGGACTACTTGTATACCTATTTGCGCACCTATTACCCGGACGAAAGCAAGGCGACTGGCTGGAACAATCTGGCTTTCCCCAATGTTGGCATGCCGCATGTGTTGTGGCAACTTCAGGGCATGCGCCAGCCGGTATTCGACATGACATCCGAGCATGGCCGTGAGGTGAAAATATTCAAAGGCTGGGAACAACTGACCCCCGGCTCCATGACGGCTTTGGAGTACGACCATGCAATAGGCGATTTGGTGAGTTTCATGCAGTGGATGGGCGAGCCATCCCAGAAAAGCCGTACCCGCATCGGGGTTGGTGTAATGTTGTTCCTGCTGATACTGACTGCGTTTACCTGGCGTTTGAACGCGGCGTACTGGAAAGACATCAAATAGGGGTTGCCACCCCAGGTTCCAGCGGGACCGGCTGGGCTTATATTGTCGGGGTGGGCTCGCCATGTGCAGCCCATTCTTTTGGTTTCGGCAGTCGCCCCTCCGTTCGGGCCGGACTGTTCCGACGCTGTGTCGTGTTTTTTAGGAGCCCCCCGCCATGATGGTGTTGTATTCAGGAACTACCTGCCCGTTTTCCCATCGTTGCCGATTTGTGCTGTTCGAAAAGGGCATGGATTTCGAGATTCGTGACGTCGATCTTTACAACAAACCTGAAGACATCAATGTGATGAACCCTTACGGGCAGGTGCCGATTCTGGTCGAACGCGACCTTATCCTGTACGAGTCCAACATCATCAATGAGTACATTGATGAGCGGTTTCCTCACCCGCAACTCATGCCAGGTGACCCGGTCGACCGTGCGCGCGTTCGCTTGTTCCTGCTGAACTTCGAAAAAGAGCTGTTCGTGCACGTGTCCACATTGGAGTCGCGTGCCGCCAAAGGCAACGAAAAACTGCTTGAGAAGTCACGCGGGCATATTCGGGACCGATTGACGCAACTCGCGCCGATCTTCCTGAAGAACAAGTACATGCTTGGCGACGGTTTTTCCATGCTGGATGTGGCGATCGCCCCGTTGTTGTGGCGGCTGGATTACTACGGCATTGACCTGAGCAAGAATGCAGCACCACTGTTGAAGTATGCCGAACGCATCTTCTCCCGTCCTGCCTATATCGAGGCGCTGACTCCGTCGGAAAAGGTTATGCGCAAGTAACCTTGCCGGATGCCTTCGATGATCGACGCCCAAACGTCCACCTCGACCAGACCGTACCTGATCCGCGCACTTTACGAGTGGTGCACAGATAACGGCTTAACGCCGTATATCGCGGTGCAGGTAAATGACTCGGTGCAGGTACCGCGCGAATACGTGAAAGACGGCGAGATCGTCCTGAATATCAGCTTCGATGCCACCAGCTCGCTGAAGCTCGGCAATGACTTCATCGAGTTCAGTGCCCGATTCGCCGGCTCCGCTCGTGACATCATGGTTCCCATCGAGCGTGTGATCGCTGTATATGCGCGCGAGAACGGGCAGGGCATGGCCTTTCCGTCCGCGCCAGCGACGTCGGCGGTATCGGTGGGCAAGGCAGAAGTGGCGTCGCCACCAACTCCGTTGCGGGTTGCCGCGCAAGCAGAGGCAAGTAGCTCCCCCGTGTCCAATTTGACACCGATCGTCGGTGAACCGCCGCCCGACCCGCCGGCTGGCGGGCGACCCAAACCGACCCTGACGCGCGTTAAATAGCTTTCGCGAGGGCTAGGCCTGTCGTTACGACGTGTCTTGTAAAATCGAAGCGTGCCGATTTAGCTCAGTTGGTAGAGCAACCGCCTTGTAAGCGGTAGGTCGTCAGTTCGATTCCGACAATCGGCACCATTTCATCATTTCAGACCGCATCAAGACCCCTCAGAAACCCGCACGCTACAC
>JAJAZK010000297.1 GCA_026785765.1 Rhodoferax sp.
GCTGCCGGGAATCGGCGAGAAATGGCCACGGAAGGCGAGGCGCCGCGCCCCCGCGATGCCGAAATCTGACTCGCGGACGTCCGATCCGCGCCCACACCGGCGCTTGCGCGACCTCCGCCTACTCGCCAGACTGTTCGGAAAGGGCGTTTGAATTTCCTATACTTTCGTCACCTTGCGAGGCAACCTTGTGACAAACCTCATGCAGGAGGGTGCGCAGCCATTTGTTTGCAGGATCCGCATCCAGGCGTGGATGCCAGAACTGCGAGATGGTGAACTCGCGGAGCGACAACGGCAGCAGGAACCGATGCATGCCATCAGCAAGGCTTCGGGTATGGATATCGGGAACCGTTGCAACCATGTCCGTTGCCCTGGCAAGTGCAATTGCCGACGAGAATCCGCCGACAATTGCACCGGCGTGCCGAGACAAACCAAGCACTCCCAGGGCATGGTCCACGGGCGCCATTTCCAAGCCCCGCCTGCTGATCAGCACATGCGTTCCGGACGCGTAGCGCGCAGCAGTCACTTTCCCTTTCGCCAGTGCGTGTCCCTTGCGCACCACGCCAACGAAGCGATCGCGGAACAGCGACTGGGTGCGGATTTCCGGGCCCATTGTCTTTCCGGTTATGCCGGTTTCCAAGTCGACCGTGCCATCGCGCAGCGGTGTGCTGTCCTTATCGGGCTTGGGCATGAAATGAAGCCGGACCTTTGGTGCCTGAACAGCGATTTCCGCAATCAGTGACGCTCCAAAGTTCTCCACGAAGCCCTCGCTGCTCCGAATCGTGAATGTCCTCGTCAATGAAAGCAGATCAAGCCTGAGTGCCGGACGCAGCACGGCTTCGGCGTCATCGACGACGTGGCGGACCCGGTCACGTAACTCAAGTGCCCTTGGCGTGGGTACCAAGCCGCGGCCCGCCCTCACGAGCAGAGGATCACCCGTCGCATCACGCAGCCTTCCAAGCGCCCGGCTCATCGCCGAAGCACTGAGCCCAAGACGCTGTGCCGCACCGACGACGCTGCCTTCTTGCAGAAGGACATCGAGTGTGACCAACAGGTTGAGGTCGAGCGCCGACATGCACCAGGAATATCACAGATTGCTCCAGAGGAGGCGTTTGACGCACTAATACATTGCTATCCGTGCGTCTACCGCCATGCCATGGCCCTCAATACTCTGTTTGCACCAGACCCCTGAGACCACCATGTCCCGACCGTCCCCCGCCCCAGTCCCCACAACCGCTATCGCGCCCTCGGTGGGTTGGGCATTGGCAACCCTGTCGCTCACGATGCTGATGTCGTCGCTGGGAACCAGCATTGCCAATGTCGGACTGCCCACGTTTGTCGAATTCTTTGGCACTTCGCTGCAAGCCGCGCAATGGATTGTCCTGGCCTACCTGCTCGCAGTGACGACGCTGGTGGTCAGCGTCGGCCGGCTGGGCGACATGATTGGACGGCGCAAACTGATGCTGATCGGCATCGCCGTATTCACCCTCGCTTCCGCCGCGTGTGGAGCATCCTCCGAACTCTGGATCCTGATCGCAGCTCGGGTCGCCCAGGGATTTGGCGCGGCAGTGATGATGGCGCTGTCCATGGCGCTTGTCGGCGAGACGATCCCCAGCGAGCGTGCCGGTCGTGCGATGGGATGGCTGCGCAGCATGTCCGCCGTCGGTACAGCGCTGGGCCCATCGGTGGGCGGCGGACTCATCTCGGCATGGGGTTGGCAGTCCCTGTTCTTGCTCAATATTCCCTTGGGCACTGCTGCCCTGACCCTTGCTTATGTGCATTTGCCGCACGACAAACCTTCCGTTGCCAAGCCTGCGTTCGACTATGCAGGGTCGATACTCCTTGCCGGAACATTGGCGGCGTATTCGCTGGCGATGACGTTCGGGCGTGGCGCATTCGGCCCGATCAATGCGGCATTGCTGTGCGTTGCACTCGTAGGCGGCGGAGCTTTCGTCGCGATTGAATCGCGCATTGCCGAGCCGCTCGTGCGCCTCGCCCTGTTTTTGAACCCAACGGTGAGCCGGGGCTTTTTCACAAGCGCATTGGCGTCGACGGTCGCGATGACAACCTTGGTCATCGGACCGTTTTATCTAACAGGTGGCCTGCGCCTGTCGCCGGCCGAAACTGGTTTGGTGATGTCTGCCGGGCCTATCGTGGCAGCACTGATGGGCGTACCTGCCGGTAAGGCGGTTGACCAATTCGGCGCGCGTGGGGTGACCGTGGCAGGACTGATGCTCATGACACTTGGCGCCCTGTTCCTGGCGCGCGCGCAAATCGCCTTCGGGATCGCCGGATACGTGCTTCCTCTGGTCACCCTGACCGCAGGCTTTGCCACGTTCCAGGCGTCCAACAACACAGGCGTCGTGACTGGCGTCGAACCGGCGCAACGTGGCGTGGTGTCCGGCCTGTTGAATCTATCGAGGAACCTCGGGCTGATTACCGGCGCTTCGCTCATGGGCGCCGTCTTTTCGGCCGCATCCGGGGCACGCGACATGTCTTTGGCTGACGTCGATTCCGTCGCGTCGGGCACCCATGCGGCCTTTGCCGTGGCCACCGTCCTGGTCGCATCCGCACTGATCCTGGCCCTGGTGCCCGCGCGCCGTGCAAGCAGCTGAGCCTTGACTCGTCATGGCGAAACCAACCGTGTCCTGCCTTCAATTTCACCGAACTGCGGCAGCTGCGCTCGCGCTGCTTGCCTCCCGCGTTTCCGCTCTGAGTTCGGCCCCGACGACGACCAGCGTCGAAAACAGTCGATCCCAACCTATGGCACATAAGCGCTTATATAAATTCCGGTATGCTGGCGCCATGAAGCAAGGACTTGGCACCCAACTGCGGCACCTCATCGAGCTCCTCGACGGCGATGTCGCGCAGGCCTACGCGGATGCTGGCCTCGACTATCGGCCCCGCTACACCCCGGTGATGCGCGTGTTGCAGCAGCACGGCAGCGCGCCGATTGGACGGATCGCTGAGGTCTGAGACATAACCCAGCCGGCAGTCACGCAAACCGTCAACCTGATGAAGAAGAAAGGGCTGGTAGACGTATCGATGGGCGCGGACGGGCGGCAACGGCTGGTCAGCCTGACGCCACATGGGCGAGCAGTGTTGGTCGACGTTGCAGCCTGCTGGTCGGCCACGTCCGCAGCAGCGGACCAGTTGGACGCGGAGCTCGTGGTGCCCTTGTCGA
>JAJAZK010000298.1 GCA_026785765.1 Rhodoferax sp.
ACGTGTTCGAACTGCTCCTCCAGGTTGGCACAGAAGAACAGACCCATTAGGCCGCGCCCAGCATCTGGCCCGGTGCCACCAGAGGTCGTTGTGCTGTCGTACTTTTCCCCGTACACCGCGCCACGGCGCAACAACGGTCGGTGAAGCTGCGGCACCACAGGGTCATCGCGCGGATTCATGCGCCGGATATGGGCGCCGTAGGGGCATGACAGTCCGTCGGCGTCGGCGCTGTACGAGAAGTGGTTCTTGGCCGCGAAATCGTCGTGCGAACCGTCTCCACTGACGGCCAAAAGCGCCTCCTGATTGGCATCCAGTTCCTCTCCAGTGGACTCGAACAACTCGTGCACCGGTTCGCCATTGGGCCAGCGCCCCATCAGTTTTGCCTTCAGCCATCCTGTGGTGTAGCCCAGGTTCCGACTCCCGCAAATTTTGTGGGCCTGCTGCTGCACGTATTGCTCGAACTGCGGCACGTTTTGGTGCATCTTGCGCAACACCCCGAAACAACCGTCGATAAAGAATTCGCCATAAGCAGTGGTTGCTGGACGCATTTCCAGTTTTGGATTCGACCTCGGCGTGGCTTCCTGTGCCCGGGCCGCTGCTATCCGCCAGCGGTTGGCGCCGTCGTTGCACGTATGACCGAGCAGCAGTTCTCCAGCCGCGTGCTGGTTGAATTGTGCGCAGGCATCGAGGTCGTCCTGATGGTCGATTTCCTTGTAACGTGGCGACGACAAGCCGTCGGTATAGCCAAAATGCACTTCCCTGGGCGCGGCGAGGATGCAGCTTTCCTCCACCCAGCTTGAGGGCAAGGGTATTGGTGCTGACTCGTCTGCCTTTCCCAACGCCTTGCGCACACAGGCTTCAAACCGCGCAAACAAAGTAGAGGTCTCTGCGCGCGCAGCATGCACGACCAAGACCACATGGATGGAGTCCAGTCGGTAGCGGTCATCCCATCGCGATGGGTCGCTTGGACCTGTGTCACCAAGACGGCTGCTCGCGCGCCGATACGCGCCCTCGGCAAAAGCCGGGGCATGTATGCGGAACAAATCCGTGAGCTGGTGATGGGCCTGCAGTTGCAGCAAACCCGTGAAACTGATGCCAACATCAATGCAATACGATGCTGATTTGGCGGCTGCCGTTGCTGCCCCTGGTGTAGTTGATTCTTCATTGTCCGCCCGGGGGCGACCGGACAATACACCACTATCGATCCAGGTTCTGAGCAGTTCGTAGAAGGTGCTTCTCGGCAACACGCCCTGTTCACACCACTTGGCCCATCGCTGATCGGCCAGGGCGATCCTCTTTTTTTCAGTAGATACCTGGAGCATCTGCAGGTCGTCATTGACGATCTGGATCAGGTAGTTGCGGCGCAAAGCGCCCCGGTAACCAGCAGTGATCAACCGCTGCGTGAAACTGCCAGGTCTTGGCTCTGTCATGCGCCGCCTTCCAGTGTGAAAAAGTCGTAGTCCCGGTTCTTGTTGAAGTGCGACACGATCTGGTGCGTCTGGACATGCGGATATGCGCTAAAGAACAGGCCCCCGACCGCGGGCTGCTGGAAGCGGCGCAAAAACTGGACAAACTCGAACGGCTGTTCGGCGATCGGTGTTGGCGGGCCATTCTCGATATGCGAGAAGAAACGGTCGAACAAGGGGCCGAACTCGCGCGCGAAATGCCCTATGTAGGCGTCGAAGTCACCGTCGTAAGCGGTGAACAGCACCAGTTTGGTGTCGTTGTCCAGCAGCATGAAGGACGCGAAGTGCACGTGGCGCGCATCACGCAGCACTTTTTCGATGAACGGCGCGCCGAACTGCAGTACCTGGCGCAGTGCGGCAGCATGCTCGGGCACCGGGTTCTTTACATACAGCACGGTTTGCAGCGGCGATTGGCGCAGCAGCTTCTCGCGCTCGTACTCCATCGGATAACGCTCACAGATGAACCCGGCACGCTTTGTCAAACCCAGGATCTCTCCGGTGCTGTCGTCGAGCGACTGGGTGAGCCCTGGCAACAGCAGCAACTGGCGCACGGTGTAGTTAAGGCTGTACATCGCCATGTCTTTGCCAATACACGAGTGCAGGTGGTCCGCGCGACCAGCGTTATTGGTGGTCTCCGGTCTGCCGCCAAAGGCCATGCTGAACGGGCAGGCGCTGCTGGCGTTGGCTTTGCTTGCAAGCGTCCCGGGACGCTCCGCTGTACTGGGGGCGCGTTGCATCGAGAATTCGCCATCCAGCCAACTGCCACCACCGACCGCGATGATGATCAGCGATCCTGCGGGAATCACGAGAGAGCCGGGGTCCAGCGCGATTTTGTGCGCCGCCCGGCGCGGCACGAACGGCGGCGGCGGGTTCCGCCGCAGGGCCTCTTCCAAATACGCGCGAAATGCCGCAGCCTCTGGTAGGTCGTTCCAGTTGGCGTCCTGGTGCTTGAGGCGGGCATTTGCCGCCGCCGTGCGGATGGTGTCGAGGTCGGTTGCAGACAGCAGGAAGAACTGGCGGATGGCGATACAGACTGCGGCGCGCAAGTTCGTGATGGTGCCGCTGACGAGGCCGGCCACCAGGATGGCCTTTTCGGTTGTGGAGTAGCCGAAAGTGCCTTGGCTGGTGTTCTGCCCTTGTGCCATTAGCTGCATCAGGGGCCTGAAATTCCTGGCTTTCAGCAACTGTTTTTTTGGCGCCGTGTGAGCCGTCGGATCTTCGAACCAGTAGTCCCTCAACTCGTCGAGTTCCTTGAGCAGGTCGCGCCAGTGGTCGGCCTGGCCCTTGCCGACGGGCCGGTCATAGAGGTCGATCAACTCGGCAGCGCGGTTGCTCAGCTTGGCGAGGGCCAGCTTCGCCTGCGGTATTGCCACGGCATCGGTGATGAAATGCTGGCCAAAGTTCACCTGCATCAAACCGTTGCCGATATGCTGGGCACTCGACTTCAGCATCGGCAGGTCGGCCTGGCTGAACCCGAACAGGCTGGCGACGTAGTAACAGGCCACCATTTCGGCGACCTCTGCCAGGTCGAACTTGCGCTGCTTTAACGCCAACGCGGCGCCAGCCTTGAACGCCACGGTGGCGATGGCGTCGAAGTGGGGAGTCAGTTGTTGGAGCAACTGATAACAATAGGCGCGCTGAGCGTCGTGACTGTGAAATGGGTCGGGCGCGCCGGATGGTTCATCCAGCGCGAGCATGAAGGTGCCGCCCAGGTCCTTGTAGGGCGAGTGGCTCCAGCTTGGCGGGTTGTCATCCGCGTTGCGGTACGCCGCCTGGACGTGATCGGGGTGAACCACCAGGTAGGCCGATTGCCGGAAGCGTTTCGGTCGGTCGTCGTCGTTGCAATCGGCCTCGTTGTCCACCAACGCGCGACTTTCGAACTCCAGCATCTTCTTTTTCTCCACCATGTCTGTGTACAGGATGGCACGCGCGCGGTCGCAGCTCAGCCAGGAAAACAACAGGCGGCTAGCCGCTGCCTTGCCATGTGACGCGCTGACTTTGTTGAATGTTTCCAGGCTGGGCTGGGGTTTTGCAGTGTTTGCTTCAGTGAAAATGGTCATGGTTCAGGGTGGCTGGTTCTGGTGCAGGAATGGCAATGGCTTCGGCTGAAGTGGTGGGGGAGGCGGCGCAGCGAAGTTAAACCGGCAATTCGGCCAGCAGTTCACGCGCCACGCGCTGGTCGCGCGTTTCTTTGCCCTCATGCAATGCGGACAGCGCGTCGCGCAGCAGACTGGCGGCCTGCCTGTGGTCGCCCAGCTGACGGCAACGCCGCGCCATGCTGATGGCGACACGCAGACCCAGTGAGTGGTAGCCCAGCTCCCGCGCAGCCGCAGCGGCCTGCGCAAACGCCGCGTCGGCCTGGGTCATGGCGTCCACCCCCCGCTGCGCGGCATCAAGCAGCAGCGCTTCACCGCGGATGCGAAGCACCTCGGGTTCGTAGTAACGCTCCCCATGTTCCCTGACGATGCGCGCGGCCTCGTCGATCAAAGCCAGGGCCTGCGCCGTGCGACCCAGCGCGATGCAGGCGGCGCAGCGCAATGCCAGGTAAAAGGTGCGCGTGACAATTGTGCCGGTGCTCTCCCAAAGGGTGTACCCGGCGTCCATCAGCGCCAGGCCCTGCTTCGGGTCGCCCTGTTCACTCAAGCAACTGCCGTGCATGAGTTGTGCGTGGGCCGTCCACATGTCGTGTTCGCCGGCCTGGCAGATAGCGATGGCGCGCGCACTGGCCTCGGTGGCCTGTTGCAGTTCGCCGCACCAATGCAGGATCATCGCCAGCATGCCCAATGCCTGACCCAGGCCCAGCCGCTGGCCCAGCCGTTCGGCGATCTCCACCCCTTCGCGGGCACGCTGGCGGGACTGGTCCACCAGTCCCATTTCCCACATGCTGACGGCTGAGTACATCAGGCTCATGACCTCAGGGCTTTGTACCAGTTTGCCGCGCAACGCAGACTGTCGACAGACCTGCAGGCACTGGTCAGAGTGCTCGAGCATCGCCTGTCCGTGGCCTTGGTGGTGCAATACGTTGGCGAGCGCGAAAAGGCAGCCGGCGCGTGTCAACGGGTCGTCGAACTCCAGCGCCGTATGGTGTGCCTGCGCCAGATAGGCGTGGGCCTGGCCAAAGTCTGCTCGCATCAGGTGGTATGCCTCCAGACCCAACTGCGCGCGCAACACGGACTTCTTGTCATTCAGATCTTTGGCGAGCGCCAATGCCGCAAGGTAGCTGTGCCCGGCCCCGGCCGACCCGTAACCCCGGGTGGCGATCAGCTGGCCAGCCTTGGTCAATTCGATCTCCAGCTCCGAGCGGTGGCGCTGCGCATTGGCCGGTAACTGCAGCAGCAGCGCTTTTGCCAGGTCGAGGTGATTCAGGCTCTCGGTGTGGGCTTCCAGTGCCTTGTATTTGCGTGCGGCCAGCCAATGCCATTTGGCGCCCTGCTCCAGCATGCCACTGGCCTGGTAATGGTGGGCCAGCAGTTCGGGTTGCGCTGTGGCGACGTCCGGCATGTGCGCCTCGATTGCCTGGGCGATGGCCCGATGCAGGCTGCGACGGTCGGTCTCCCACATGGACTGGTAGGCCACCTCATGTACCAGGGCGTGGCGAAAGTGGTACTGGACTTGGTCCGTTGCGGTGCCGCCTTTCCCGAGCAACATGCCACTGCCCAGCAGCGTTGCGAGATAGGTCTGCAAGCGCCCGGCCGGTATCGCGGCGACACGGGCATCACACATTGATAGCAGCATCGCGCGCGGGAATTCGCGACCGATCACGCTGCACAGCTGGGCCAGCTGGCGCGCCGGTCCCAGGTTGTCCAGTCTTTGCATCAACAGGTCGCGCAACTTGACCGGGATCAGCGCCGCGCTGGCGGACGCGGCCTCACCCGGCATGGCGGGCACAATCCGGCTCTCCAGCAACATATGGGTCGACATCTCGATGAACAGCGGCACGCCGTCGGACTTGTCGGCGATCAGTTCGCGTTCGCGGCGACCCAGCAGGTGTTGCCCGACCAGGCCGTCGATCATGGCGTGCACGGCCAGATCGTCCAGGCGCCCCAGCGCCAGCGCGTAGTCGGCCAGTTCGCTGGTTGGATGCACATTCGAAGAGCGTTGCGTCAGCAGCACCAGCAAAGCGCAGTCCTGGCTGTCCGTCCTGAGTTGCCGCAGGTACTGCAGGGTGGAGGGATCAGCCCATTGCAGATCCTCAAACACCAAGCAGACCGGATCGTTGTGGGCTTGGTTGATCAGCCAGGACGCCATGGTACGCAGCACAAAGCGCCGCCGTGGCTCGTGGGCAAGTTGCAAATTGGGGTTGCGGCTGTCCTGGGTTGGCAAGCCCAGCAGGTACCGAATTGCAAGATGGTCGTAAGGCGTGATGCCACTCTCGGCGATGCTGCGCGCCAGTTTCTCCTGGCGCGTCGGCACGTCATCGGTCGACTGGATCCCGTACAGGCGTTCCAGCAACTCGATGATGGGTCCAAACGCGCGGCCGGCGCTCTGGGAATAACACCGGCACACGTAAGCGCGATGGTGGGTCTGCTGCGCGACGCGCTGCGCGAACTGCGCTACGAGGCGGGACTTGCCGATCCCGGCCTCCCCGGTCACGTGTACCCAGCGCGCCTTGCCCTGCCGCACGCGGCGCCAGTGGTCCTCGAGTTGTGCTGTCTCCTGCGCGCGCCCCACCAAGGCGGCGGTCTGGTCCGACCCGGCCAGTTGCAGCACGGCAGGCGGTCGCGTGGAACCGAGCTTGAACACGCGCGGGTTGTCGGAAAAGCCTTTCAATACCTGATCATGGACAAACGGTTCGAAATCGAAATGGGGCTGCGCGAGTTCGTCGGTGGCGGCACTCGCAAGAATGGTTCCGACCGGCGCCAGTGACTGGATGCGCGCCGCCAGGTGCACACACACGCCGACCAGCTGGTCGGTATTCACCGCCACCTGTCCAGTGGCCATGCCAATGCGAATCCGCAACTTCATCTGGCCTGCCACGTCGAGCAACTGCAGCCCCGCCTGCACGGCGGCGCAGACCGTGTCCTCGTGGACATGGTGGACGCCAAAATAACACATGACGCCATCGTTGCCTTGGGGCTGGTCGCTCAGGCCCCCGCAGCGTTCGACCACCTTGGCAAAGCGGCAGTGGTATTCGAGCAACTTGAGGCTGTACTGCTCCATGCCCAGGCTGTGCATCAGTTGGGTCGATCCAACCAGGTCGTAGCTCAGCGCCGTCACCTGGCGAAAACTGCGCTCGGCGGCAACGTGCGCAGGACTGGCGAACAGACCGTCTGGCGCCGGGCCGTAACGGGATACGACCGCCGTCATGGGCGCTGGTGGCAACCATGCGGCGGGGCGGGGTGAAGGCTCTGCCAGCGACTGGTAGTAGCGCTGCGCAACCAGGGTACTTCCGTGCAAGTCGTTGGCGCGTTGTATGACCGCCAGTGAAGCGCCGCTCCCAAGCGCGCGGCTGATTGCCGTGCCCGCAGACTGCCAGGTCGGGCTTGTGCCAATATCGGGTGCCAGGTCCAATACCACATGGCGTGCCGCTGCGAACCAGCGCGTCAAGTCGTGGTTGTTGTCCATCTCCTGCAGCAGCCGGTCGACGGAACCCACATAGTGAATGACGCCGGATTCATCGACAGCACCCGTGGTTGGTACGTGCTGCTTGAGCCAAACTGGCCGACCGGACAGTTGTTCGAGCAGTGTTTGCAGCTGTGCGCAATACCGCTGCGTGCCGGATCCCGTACCGCCACTGCAGAGCAGCAGCAAGGGGTTATTCAGTGTGCGGCCGTGATCGCGCGCCGGCCGTCGTAACCGCTGCGCCAGCGCCAGGCGTTCAACCTGGTGCGATTGCTGCCAATGGTGGCGTCCGTCATGGGCACACTCCCAGGGTATGCCCGCCAACTGAGGATCGACCGCCAGCTGCAAGGCGCCCGGCGCCGTGCTGCGCAGAAAGGACTGGATGCGATCCGGTAACAGGGTGTTGAAGAGCGCTGTGCCGAATGACTCGAGTTGGTGCACGGCGGCGCGCTCATCGGACGCAGTGGCTGCTGGTACTGCATCCGCTGCGGCGCATGTCCAGAGGTCTTCCAGAGCCGCGCACCTGCGCGCCAGACCCGGCAGTTCTCCGACGAGCAGCAACGCACCGTCATCTGTCAAGGTCGCCACCAGCGCATCGCCGTCGACTCCCAGGCGCAAGTACAAGGTACGCCCGCAGTGGGATTGCGTCGGGTTCAGCCCCGTCTTCATCGGCCGATCGCCCAAGCCGCGCTCGACGCGGCCAGTGCCAGCAACGATTGCCACAGCTTCAGCTGGTTGCCGCGTGGGCAGCGCGATTGGTATTGGCAGGGCATGGTGATTGCCGGCGACAGACCACTAGGCGACGTGGGCGCCCGCTACCTGCAGTGTGATCGGTGGCAACGCCGATACCTGCTGGACCACCGCCCCAATCGTTTCGCTCGATGTCTTGACGCGGATACTGCGCAACTGGGTGCGTACGGTGGAGATCTGCACGCCGTGGTGGGAGGCTATTTCAATTGGGCGCAGCCCCCTGCAGACCTTTGCCAGCACTTGACTCTCGGCATGGGTCAGGCCGCATTCGCGCGAAAAAATGGCCATGCTCGAGTGGTCGCACACCTGTTCCTTGGCGAATACGAGCAAGGCATAACAGCGTTGCGCCGTCGCCTGGCGGTCTTGTCGTTGCTGGTTCGTGTCGGGTGCGGCTGGCGCCGACAGCGGAACCACGGCGACCGAAGTGATGCGCGCGCCAAGACCCAAGTTCAGTATGCCGCGCAGGCCGGACTTGGTGCGCTGCAGCAACGTGTTCAGCAGCGCTGCCCGGGCTGGAGGCGATGTGCTGAGGCAACCGTGAAACAGGCCAAGCCCGCTGTTCGACGGTCTATGCTTGGCTTGATCCGACTGACCGTGGAGCGCGGCCATGCCAAGTGCATTGGCAAACGCTATGGCGCCGGAATCGACATCGACAGCAACCAGCCCGTAGTCGATCTGGTTCAAGGCCAAGCGCAACAATTCCAGTTCTGAAAGCCCCGGCTCACGCTCGGCGATCTGGTCGGCCCTTGGACTGCCGTTGCTTGACGCTTGATGGAGAGCTTCTGACATCGCCCGACTCCTGACACCGCATGGAATCCCAGTATGCACCGCATGCCACGCAATCGGCAATACGGCCGACCAAAAAAATCCGCCTTGCGGCGTCTGGAAGAATCCCCCATCAGGGGGATGAAATCGGTGATGAACCGGCATAAAGTGTCTCCATGCCGCTGGGTCAATCAGCGCAGGGAGCCGCCATGAAAAACCTGGATTTTCCGGTCAGCGCAGCAGCAGTCCATTTGCACGGCCGACAGTTCCACGAACAGGACTTTTACGCGAGTTCTCCCGCTCCGGTCAAGGCAGAGGCGGTTCCGCTACTGCCGGTTGCATCAGCCGGGCATCGAGGGAACGCCAACCCGCAGGGACACACGCACAACGCGGCCAGTAGGCGGGCACACAAACGTCCATTGGCACACCACATCAGGCGCTGGGTGCTTGCGATAGTGCTTTTGGGGTCGACCTTGTCGGTTGTGTGGTCCTGGCTGGTGCGTCCGGTCTTGTAACCTGGCTTCAGCTCAGCGCTGCGCGGCGAGTTCCCGCGCGTCGCGTTCGTAGGCTGCTAGCCGACGTACGGCCCGTTCGCGCTGCTCTGCGCTGCTACTGTTGTGCAATTGGGCAAATGTCTTGCAACTCTCCGGCACGGCCCGGTCGGCATAGGCCCGGTAAACCATGTTCGGCGAGCTGACCGAACGCTCCAGATACGCCCGCAGTGCCAAGGTCACCTGGGGCATGGTTGGCACAGGTGCCGGGGCATTCGGGCCGATCTGGCGCAAGGTCTGCAGCAGGTCTTGTTGGCGGCGCAGCCGCTCGGCGTAGCTGAGTTGCGGGTCGAACTCGGAGCGCGCAATGGAGTTGCGCAGTACGGCAATCTGTGGCTCGCCGAGAGTGCCATAAAACTGCTCGGCCCGGTCGATCGCTGCCTTCAGCCGTTTGCTTTGGCGTTCTGCCGCGGTCCCGTTGACCCAGTCCTTGCGCCACTCGGCGTTCGACTTGTTGTGCTTGGCCTCCATCTGCACCAGCTGGCTTGGCGTCAGGGTCATCGCCAACGGGACGGTTGCAGGTTCGGCCTGACTGAGCAGCGTATCGATGCGGTTGCGTACCTCGGCAAACAGGCTGCAGACTTGTTCCGGGGTGGTATCAATCGGTGCCAGACGCTGAATCTTTTGCAACAGGTCTGCAATTCGGGGCAGCTCGTTGGCTCGGTGCCATTGCTGGAGCCGGGCCAGCTCTTCGCGTACTTTCAATGACTGCGCCTCGTTGAGGTCCGCATACCCGTCGATCCACCAGTAGCTCAATTCCGGCAGATTGTTGTACGCCAGCTTGACGGCGCTGCAGCCCTGCAAAAGAACCAGCGATAGCGCCAGACCGAGCAGGCCGATAATCCGTTTCAGGTTGTCAAAACGGTGAGGAAGCACGGATATGGAAACAGCGGTGGCGGTGGATGTAGTCATCATGGCGGCGGGCAAGGGTACCCGCATGAAGAGCAAGTTGCCTAAAGTATTGCACCGATTGGCCGGACGCGCCCTGGTGCACCATGTGATAGCCACGGCGCAGGGGCTGGGTGCCAGGAGTGCGGTGTTGATTACCGGGCATGGCGCCGATGCGGTCGAGGCGTCATGTCTGGCGCTGCGCCAGGGCGTGGATGGATTGGCGCTGCAGTGCGTGCGGCAGGAGCCGCAGTGGGGAACCGGCCACGCGGTGCAGCAGGCCGTGCCGCTGTTGCCGGATGACGGTGTGGTGGTCGTGCTCAGCGGGGACGTGCCTTTGACCCAGGTGGACACCTTGCGCCGCCTGATTGCCTTGTGCGCAGGCAGCCGGCTGGCGTTGTTGACGCTGGTGCTGCCGGACCCTTCGGGCTACGGTCGCATCGTCCGCGCCGGGGCTGCAGACGATGCGCCGGTGCTGCGCATTGTGGAGCAGAAGGACGCCGACCCGGTGCAGCTCGCGCTGCGGGAAATCTACAGCGGCATCATGGCCGTGCCGGCCAGGCTGCTCAAGATTTGGCTGGCCAGGCTGGACAACCACAACGCGCAGAAAGAGTATTACCTGACCGATGTCGTCAAGTTCGCGGTGGCAGATGGCGTGGGTGTGGTGGCGCACAGGATCACCGATGCGGTGCAAGTTGCAGGTGTCAACAGTCCGGTGCAACTGGCCGAGCTGGAGCGTGCATTTCAGCAGCGCCAGGCCGTAGCCCTGATGGAAGCGGGGGTGCGCATCGCCGATCCGGCCCGTTTTGACGTTCGCGGCGAGCTGCAATGCGGCCAGGACGTTTCCATCGACGTGAACTGCATCTTCGAAGGCAAGGTCGTGCTCGGCGACGATGTGCAGATCGGGGCCAACTGCATGATCGCCAATGCCGTGGTTGCGGACGGTGCGGTGATCCATCCATTCACCCATATCGATGGCGAGAAAGCCGGCGTCAGTGTGGGTGCGGGCGCAGTGGTGGGTCCGTTCGCGCGCTTGCGTCCGGGCGCTGTGCTGGGTGCGCAGGTCCATATTGGCAACTTTGTCGAAGTGAAAAACTCGACTTTGGCGCGTGGTGCCAAAGCAAACCACCTGGCCTATCTGGGG
>JAJAZK010000299.1 GCA_026785765.1 Rhodoferax sp.
CAATGGCCCTGCTCCTGCTGGGCCTTGCCTCATCGGCTTCGGCGCATACTGAAGGGATTGCCTCTGGCAGCTTTTTCGCTGGATTCATGCACCCGGTTTCGGGCCTGGACCATGTGCTGGCCATGGTAGCGGTCGGTATATGGGGCGCTGCGCTGGGTCGGCCGTTGTTGTGGGCGCTGCCAGTCACTTTTCCGCTGTTGATGGTGGGTGGTGGCGTGCTTGGCATCGCGGGCGTTGCGTTGCCTTTCGTGGAACATGGCATTGCGGCATCGGTGGTGGTCCTGGGCTTGGCCATTCTTGCGGCGTGGCGTGCGCCGGTGCCGATCGCGCTGGCCGTGGTCGGCTTCTTCGGAGTCCTGCACGGCTATGCGCATGGCCTGGAGCTTCCGAGCAGCGCAGCGCCGGCCGAGTACGCAGCGGGATTCGTCGTGTCCACCGGCTTGCTGCACTTGATCGGCATCGCCTTGGGAGCGTTGCAGCTATTGCCCAGAGGTGCGCAATTGCTGCGCGCCGGTGGGGCAGCAATCGCATTTGCTGGCGTATGGATTCTGGCTGGTGTGACCGGTGTTGCCTAGGACGCTGCTGCTCGCAGCCGCGTTGGCAAGTGGCCCGGCACTGGCCCACGAGACGTTCGGCGGCGGCAAGCCACTGCTCTCGGGCGCCGCGCACCTGCTTGTCTCGCCACTGTCACTGGCGGCGATGCTGGGCCTGGTGGCGAGCACGGCAGATGCCCGGGACCCGTGGCCCCTCATCATTGGCGCAATTGCAGGTACCGCTTGTGTGCTCGGCGTCATGCTGTCGCCAATTGCGCCCGCCTGGGCCGGTCCAGCCGGCACCATCATCGCCGGACTGGTGGCCGTAGCGGGCCTGAATCCGGTGTCTTCGGGAACGGCTGCGCTGGCGCTGGTTGCTGGCCTGGCGGCAGGCGCTTCTGCCCAATTGGACGCGCCCAACCTCACCGCGGCACTCGGCGCCGGCGGTGTAGTGCTCCTCGTCACTGCAGCAGGCGTGGCGGCTTTTGACGGATTGCTCCCTGCCACGCAGCTTCGATTCAGCGTGGCTATCGCCCGGCGTATTGCCGGGGCCTGGGTGGTGGCGCTCGGCGCGCTGCTGGCTGCGCTAGCGCTGAAGATGCACGGCGCTTGGAATTGAACCGGCGCCACTCAGGTGGTTCGGCCGGGCATAAGGAGAAGTCAAACCCATTTGCGCCGTGCTGCCCGGGGCGATCCCGCGCCACGCGGCCGCCGAACCGGCGGCGCGATTGGACCAGACGGTCTCCAGTGACGGTCTTTGTCAGCGGCCTCCTACGCCGCCAACTGCACTAAGCTGACACGGTTACGGCGACGCAACCTACCGCGCTCAACGGGCCCGCATTCGACACTTGTGCCTTCGTACCGCAACGAGCCTGCGACCCAGGCCCAAGCGATACGTTATCTCTTCTAACGCCAACCCAAAAGGAAACGTCATGCCTGATATGAACATCGCCGAGCAACCATCCAATAACCTGGCCGACCAGGCAGCAAACACGGCCGACGACGCCATCAAGTCCACCCAGCGTGCCACCAACAACGCGTTCGAAAGCCTGGCCGGCGGTGTGCAGAACCTGCGCCAGCAGGCGGCCCCCGCAATCAATCGCGTTGGCGCCCTGGCGCAGCAGGGCGTCGACAGCGTACGCGACACCGCTCAGCAGTTGCGTGAGCGTGCGCTGCACGCCACCGACAGCACGGTCAGCTACATCAAGGAAGAGCCGGTCAAGGCCATGCTCATCGCAGCCGCCACAGGCGCTGGCCTGATGGCGCTGTTAAGCCTGCTGACCCGCTCCGGCAACCGCGGCTGAAAAGAAGCATAGGAAAGCCAGTTCCCATGTCGCACCCCTTGCTGCATCTGATAGCGACCCGCCCTCAGCTGTTGCTTGAGCACCTGGAGGCGTATGTGGAACTGGCAGGCGCCGAGGCCGGTGAGGCCGCGTCGAACCTGAAACGCGGCGCCTTATTCGGCGCGCTGGGGCTTGGCTGCCTTGTAATCGGAGTTAGTCTGGGCGGAGTTGCGCTGTTGCTGTGCGCGGTGGTTCCGCTAAATCAGATGCCAGCGCCCTGGGCGCTGTGGGCGGTGCCGCTGCCGCCTATCGTGCTGGCGATTGGGTGCTTGTTGGCGGCGCGCAAGCCACACGGCTCGGCAGCGTTCGAACACCTGCGCCACCAGATCAAGTCAGACGTGGCGATGTTCCGGCAGGACGCGGCATGAACCCCGCCCAGCTGCACGGGCAGGGTCGCCCCGGCGATCAGCCAAGCGAAGAAAGTACACGATGAGCGATTTGTTGACCGCGTCCGAAAACCTTACGCTTTCGCGCCAGCGCATGCGCCAGGTGCTGGCCGAAAGCGCCGCTGCACCGCACACCAGCGACAACCCATTGTTGGTAGCCGGCACTTTCGCCAAGGAGGCCGTGGAGACAGCGGTCCATCCGTTCGCGCAGCGCAACCCGCTGGGTCTGGTGGCCGGCGCGGTGCTCGTCGGTGGACTGCTTGCTTGGAGTCGCCCATGGCGTTGGCTGCTGACGCCCGTGGTGGCATCCATGCTTCCGGTCTTCGTCACCAGGATGGTGCGAGCTGCGCCAGCGGAAACCTGGATGAAAGCGCTTACCGCGCTCACTCGACCGCGCCAACGGCAGACGGTGCGCAGCCAGCCCTTGCGCCCTCACACCTGATCGCCACACAACGGCGCTTAGCGGTTCCATTTTGTGGTGTGAGGTCACGATTGCGCCATGAAAAAATCCAAAGACCAGAGACCCGGTAACGCTGAAAAACTTGACAAGGCGGCGTACCTGCAGAGGCTGGAGGCGCTGCAGGTAGAGGTCAACGATGTCGCGCGCTGGATGCTGAGTGCCGGCAAGCGCCTGGTGGTGGTCATCGAGGGCCGTGACACGGCTGGCAAGGGTGGCGTAATTTCGGCTTTCTCGGAGCGTATGAACCCACGTCAGTGCCGCACCGTAGCGCTGTCCAAACCTGGCGAACGCGAGCTGAGCCAATGGTACTTCCAGCGCTACCTGCCTTACCTGCCCGCCGCTGGCGAGATCGTGCTGTTCGACCGCAGTTGGTACAACCGCGCCGGGGTGGAGCGCGTGATGGGGTTCTGTTCGCCCGAGCAGACCAAGACCTTCCTGAAACAGGCCCCTGTGTTCGAGAAAATGCTTACCGACGATGGCGTGTTGCTGTTCAAGTACTGGCTGACCGTGGATCAGGAGGAGCAGGAAAAGCGCTTTGCCGAACGCCTTTCTGACCCGCTCAAACGCTGGAAACTCAGTCCGATCGACCTCCAGGCACGAGCCAAATATGCCGACTATGGGCTCGCGCGTGACGCGATGCTCAAGGCCACCCATACCACCAACGCGCCCTGGACGCTGGTGGACTTCAACGACCAGCGCAGTGGGCGCTTGACCATGATCCGGCACATCCTGGACCGCATTCCGAACCGCAAGTTCACCGAGACGCCGCTGGTGTTCCCGCCGCTAGGGCACAAGCCCCTGCTGGAGCGGTTCGGTACTGGGCTCAGGCCTGTAAAGGCGTTCCAGCAGGGAAAATGACATGCGCCCGGCAGGCGCAGCGGCTATGGCGAAAGAGCGCTCAGGCCGCGCCACATGTCGCGCCATGAACTGTGCTCCGGCATCACATACACAATGCCGCGCCCACGACCCAGAACGGGGCCAATCACACGATCATAAAAAGCCTCGGGCACCACGACGCAGCCGGCCGAGGCACGCTTGTCGCCGACCTTGACCGAGGCCAACTGCAGCGCCCGTGATGTTCGGCTCGCTCCAGGGCGCAGCCGGTGAATGGCCAGGGCACTTTCATAGTCGATCCAGACTACCGGCTCTCCGTCCAGGTTGCGCCCGGGTGCGGATTCGAATCTGCCAGCCGGCGTGGTCAGATCCGACCTGCGCAAAGTTCCATTTCTGGTACGTTCACCCACACCCGCAGTGGCAAGGTCGCCCATGGTCACACCGAGCAGGACACGGG
>JAJAZK010000300.1 GCA_026785765.1 Rhodoferax sp.
AAGTTGGGCTCGATGAATTCAACCCCACCGTATTGCTCTACTGGAAACGCAAAGGCGACCCCGACTTGTGCCTGTACTAAATGATCCAGCTCTCCGATTGCGGCAATTTTCGTCACCGCGTGTGGCATTGGTATCGTTCGGGGCGCATCGTGTCGCGCACTTTAATCGATGAAGAGCGGGCATCTCACCAGTGGCGCAGCATTGTGGGCGCAACTTTTGCCGGACAACCGTTGCCGCAGTAGCAAATGTGGTGCTTCAACTTAAGTGCGAATTAAAAGCGCCTCTTTTCCACGGACTCTGCGTTGCAAATGGTCGCAACGACGGTTGTTTCGTGGACCGTGCGAGCGATTGTTTTTCAGCATTGGCTGCCTACTTGAACTAATGCCAGCGAAGGCGTCACGGGTTGCAGTACGAGCAATACTCGGGTTCGCCGACGGTTTTATCCATGCGGGAACTGACAACGCGTTGCTTGCAGCCACAACAATGCCAAACTTCTGATTTATACGATGTCGTCGGTAAGCGACACGCCGAACATGGAAGACCGGGCAGCCGCTCAACAATCCAGTAGCCCGGCGAATTGCAGGCAGGGCAGCGCGATTGAATACGCTTAAGCAGATCCAGTGTTGCCTCGCCAATGCGGTGCATGCGGTTGGGGTTGGCAAAAGCCCGCAGATCGATCTCTGCGAACACTTGTCCGTTTTCTGCATGCGCGGCACAACGCTCAAAACTGGCCTTGAGTTCAGTCCAATTCGAGAGGCCTTTTTGAAGGCGAGGATCGTTTTGATCCTGAGGCCGAAGGACAAGATGGTGCGCGGGGAACCCCGCGCTCTCGGCAAAGGACTCCACTGACGCCCAATCGCCCGTCTGAAGGTGACCGCTGTGGCCGGCCCCTTGCGCAACACCGACGATTTCGATGCCGAGTCGGTCATCAACCAGCATCAAGAGCTCAATGTTCCAGGGGAGCATTCCTGTGAAGGGATCGGAACCGAAGCTGCCTTCACTGGCAAGCCCCACCGGTAATCCTGACAAGTCCATTCCGATCCTGACTTTGCGACGCAGTGCATCAAGCTGACCACCCAGTCGTGGCGTGTCACGCGTAAAGGTGCCAAGCTGGTCTGTATCAAAACCACTGACACGTTCCACCCTGCAAGCAAGGGCTGGCTCCAGCACCGGTGCGATGACCTGTTCTTTTCCATGCTGGGTGAGCAAGGCAATTCTTTGTCCAACATAGTCCAGACTCACGTCTCTCCTAGTTCAAGTGCCTGCCAGCTGCCATTGACGCGACGCGCGAACCGTGCATCATCAAATCGCCACAGGTGTATCCAGTCGTTGTCGATCAGTTGGCGCACTGCTGCGTGTTGCTGAATAACTTTCTCGATAGCTTGGCTCGGCGCGTCGATGATCACCGTCAGGCGCAGCGGCTCATGCACCCAGCGCTCGCCATCATGCAAGGACTGTTGGGCCAGACCGATGCGCAGGTCGCCCCCGTTGCCTTCGAATACTCCAATGTGGCCGCCGACCACGTTATGTAGCACCTTGTTGCCGCTGCCCAGACTCTGCGGATCACAGGTCGAGGCGTGGTATTGCCAATTGATCCAGTGCGTCACAAGCATGGGGGCGGTCATCAGCAGTTCCAGCACGCTGCCATCGGCATCCTGATCGTTGTCGTAGTCATGCAAAAAGCTGCGTCCGTCCAGCACCGCTCCAAGACTGCGCTGTCGCGGGGCGATGATGAAGGCGGCATTGCCTGCCAGCCCCCATTCCGGCCGGGTCTGGGCACCGTCGTTAGCGCGCCGACGTAACTGGCCCAGCAGATCATCATGTGCCGCGCGTGGGTTGAGTCCCAAGCGGGGAGCGCGCTCGCGGCGAACCTGATCGCATGCATGGGCAAAAACAGTTTGCAGCTTGTCCCAACGCACGCACGCGGCAGGTGTCAACAGATCGAGATCAAAGCCTTCGATCTCATCGGTCGTGGTGTTGTGCAAGGCGGCGACGAACACCGTTTGCGCTGGAACTTCGATGCCACTGGATTGCAAGCCAGCGCGTACGGCTGGCTCATTGAGCAATTGCGCCAGTGCGCGCGCGTTGACTTCGCCGGTCTGTCCACAGCAGGCTCCACAATCCAGAGCGGCAGCGTGAGCGTTGTTATTGCTCTGGCTTCCATGCCCAACCAGTAATACCAGGGGAGCAAGCTGTTGATCCAGCCCCATGGCATGTAGTACGCGTGCAGCCAGCGTGACCTTGGCAGAGGTATCCATGCCAGATAGTGCCGGACGGCAGATTGGCCTGTAACGGGCGGGCAAGCCATTCAAATCATCTGATATACGCTCGTTCGTTGTCGGCTTTAGCCAACTCGCCAAATTACCGAGATATCCCACACCCGCAGCTTCGACGAAGGAAAACGCGGAAGCGGGCCAGCGAGTGGCGGCAAGCCATTGTTCCGACCAGGAAAATCGGCGCTGACGGGCATTGGCGGCGGCAACAGTTAACTTGTCCGTATTTGCGCCACTAATAGTGTTCGAAACATAGATGCGGTCGGTTAACTCAAGCGTTGGCGCAAGCAGGCCCGGCAGTTGGGGACGCCGCGCCGAAGTAGCGAGTGGCGTGTATGCGACTGGAAGGCCGAAGAAACCGGCAAATCCGATGGTCTGGATAGCGGGCCAAACAGCTTCGAGTGCCCGCCGCAACGGCTCGCTGCGCACGTCAATGCAAAAAGCTGCCTGCACCTCGACCGCATCCTGTGAAGCGGGCTGCGCCCGCGCAGCTGGTGCCATCGCGAGCTTGCGTACTAATTGGCGCTGATAGCCGGCTTCTAACGCCACTTGCCAGACCTCATCGATCAGTAGCGTGTCTTGTGCTTGCTGCAGTTGGGTAGACGCGTGGCGCCATTGCGATTGCAATGCATTGAATACTTTCCTGGTGCCGGCGTCATCCTTGCACTCCAGCAAAATCGCGCCCCAGGCCAGACGAATGGCCAGCAAATCACGCAGGTGACAGTCGGTATGCCCCTCTTGCTGCGCTTGCCATTCGAGTTAGGCACACCAGGACGCCCAACCATTTACCGTCAGCAATACGGCTTCCAGATAATCGGGCCAGACTTGCTCGGGTAGCCCGAGGCGCTGCAACACCCAGCGCTCTGCATCCTGTCGGGTGGCCGGCAGCGCATTGAGCCACTTGCCCAGGTCAGATACCCCCATCAGAGCACCGATGCCATGATCGTGGGTCAAGGTGTCGCGCCAGAACGCATACAAACCTGTACCGCGCGACGGTTGCCAATCAGCCTGGTACTCATCGAAGTAGGCCGCGCAGGTCTGGCTGACCTGATGCGTGATTGCCTGCCTCCATGAAAGTCTGGTGTGCCTGCCGAGATCGTCATCCAGCACATCGATCAACAGCGGCAGACGCGGTACGCTCGTTGTGGTCGTCAAAGCCTCGATACATTGCGCAGCGCTCAGTGCTTGCGCCTGTGCGGCGGGCAACGTATTCAATGCATAGCTCAAGTCCAAATGTTTGATGCGCCCTTCGCGCCAGGCTTGCTGCAAATAACTGCGTGGGGGGAATACGTGAATATCACCGAGGACGGCCATACGCGCTGCGACCTCGCGAACTGAGCGGCCAATCCTGCTCCAGTGTGGATTAACAGCAATCGCGCGATCCAGCGGCCACGCAGGGGCGATCGACCGGCAGGCTTGCTCGCAGGAGGATTCAATTTTAAAGTTCAGCGCTTCTTTGGTCGCAATCGAGGGTGATTCGACAAATTCAGGGCGCGTCAACGTGTCGATGCCAGCAGCCAGGTGTTCTGTGCGGGAAAGTGGCTCGGTGTTCATGGGTTCTCCTGATATTGGCTCAGTTGGCGGTGGCGGCAGGAGCTGCGACAGTCGTCTGACTGTCGTGAGACGCCGCGGTAGCGACCGTCCAGCGTGCTGGCCAGAGTCGCAAGACCAGGCGGGTGACAATCTCATCGACATAGAACCCCGCATAACTCCAGCGTCTCAAACTGGTCAAGGCATGCGGGCGCAAATGCAGGGTAACGAGGCATAGGTACAACATTGCCATACCAAACAAGGTGAAAACACCGGCGATCTGGTTCGGATGGTCAACCAAGCCGAACGGCAGCGCGTGCGCCAGAAGCGCCGCTCCCGTCAGGCCAGCTACGAAGCTGAAGCCTGCCAGCGCGCGCCACCAGCCCGCGTTGTCTTCGGCGCCACCAACAGCTGGCACCCACAACAAGGGTGCCCAAGCCAAAGCCATTACACCGCTCCACCACCAAGGCCAAACCGACCCCGAGGTTAGAACTTGAACCAGTAACGAGGTCGCCAGTGCCAGTAACGGGGCGACGATCAGGCTGATCCGCGAGGGTACTGCGACATTGCGCATCATCTGCAGCTTGCTGTGCCTTACGACCGAAGCAGAGGACAGAAAAGCGTGCGCTTTGTAAATTGAGTGGCCGATAAGGTGCAACGCGGCCAAGGTGTAGAGACCAAGACCGCACTCAAGCAACATGAATCCCATCTGTGCAGCGGTAGACCACGCCAGCCGGACCTTGATGCTGACGCGGGTGAGCATCACCAGGCCTGCAAGGAATGCGGTTCCAAGTCCGAACGCAATCAGCAGCCAGCGTGCAAACGTGGCAGCTTCCAGAAGCGGGGAAAGCTGGATGAGTACAAAGCCGCCGAGATTAACCACACCGGCGTGCAACAGCGCGGAGACCGGCGTGGGTGCTTCCATCACCTGAATCAACCAGCCATGTACCGGCAACAGTGCTGTGCGCAGAATCACCGCCAGGACCAAACACACGGCACTCATCTGCAGCGCCGCAGAAGCACCGTCTCGCGCCAGGTGTTGCCAAAGAGCAGAAAACGAGCCGCTACCGACTTCGCTCCAAGCCAGGGCGGCGGCGGCCAGAAGCAAAATATCAGCCAAGCGGTCGGCTACACGTTTCTTGTGCGCAGCCAACAAGGCAAAGGGACGATTGGGGTAGAAGCAGAGCAGGTGCTGTAGAGCCACGCCAACGATCGCCCAAGCGGCAATCAAGACCAACCAGTGGTTCGCGAGCAAAAGCAGGTGTACCGCGGCCAATACTGCGGCCAGGGCCGAAACATAGCGGGGATGACCCGGCTCACCTTGTAAATAGCGCGATGAAAAAACGCCGATGACGGTGCCTAAAAGCTGCACCAGTATCGCCATCCAAATGCCTAATTGACTGACCGACAACCAGGACAGTTTTTCCATCGAACGCATACCCGATAGTGGCGTGTGCTGAGTCAAATGCCACAACAATGAAGTCAGGGCACACAAAAGCGCGGCTGCCGACAGGTACCTGAATCGCTTCCAAAGCTGGAGTTCACTTGTTTGCCCGACTTTGGCCGCCAGCATCGCTACAGACATCAATATGGCGGGCGCAAAGGCGCTTAGAGAAAACAATAAGCTGGAGAAGTCCATCGGAAGTACTCCAAAAGTGAATAGCCACTATTGTGCTTGACATATATCATTCTGTAAAATACATTGATCAGATCAATTTGATACTTAAAAAAGAATGATAAGTCTCGAACAGCTGAACTTCCATCACCTTTTCTACTTTTGGCGCGTCGCCAAATTAGGCCACCTGACCCGCGCCGCTCAGGAAGTTCACACATCGCAATCCGCCCTCTCCGCGCAGATCAGGCAGCTTGAAGAGCGGCTCGGCGAGCCACTGTTTGAGCGCGAAGGTAAGCGCCTTGTGCTTACAGCCACAGGCAGAATGGCTTTATCCTATGCCGAGGACATCTTCGGCCTGGGGCAGGAAATGCTCGGAAGACTGCAAGGTCACAGTGAGGGAATGATCCGCCTGCGAGTAGGTAGCGTGTCCACGTTGTCCAAGAACTATCAAGAAAACTGGATTCGTCCCCTGCTGGTGGACCAATCCGTTGTACTGACCCTGGAGTCAGGCTTGCTGGAAGGACTGCTGGATCGGTTGCTGCAGCATCAACTCGACGTCGTGCTGGCCAATGAAACCGTACCCGCTGAATCAAATCGACCTTTGTATTGCCGCTTCCTGGGCAGCCAGGCAATCTCATTGGTTGGCCCAACAAGCGTATGGAAGGATCGCAAATTGCGTATTCCGGAGGACCTCGATGGAGCCGACATCGCATTGCCAGGGCCTCGGCATGCAATTCGAGGGCAGTTCGATGCTTTGTGCATCGCGGCGGGTGTAAAGCCGCGACTGCGGGCCGAAGTTGATGACATGGCAATGCTTCGTCTGATCGCTCGGGATAGCGGTTGGCTAACGGTGCTTCCCGAAGTGGTCGTACAGGATGAATTGCGCGCGGGTAGTCTATTGAGGGTGGGTCAATTGACGGAGCTGCAGGAGAATTTTTATGCGATCACCACGCGTAACCGACATCGTATTGAGCGGTTGGAGGCGCTTCTGGCAGGGGCATCCAACGCGCTGTTCACGTCGGATGGCATAAATTGACTATTAAGAATCTCTGGATGCTTCACTAGCGCTTCTTCTACGGCGCTGAATTTCTTTGGCGGTGTCCACGCGTGTGAGTTGCAAAGTCCGCTTTTAGGAAACGGAAACGTCCGCTCCATTGGCAGATACCGACCAAACTTCCTTTCGGTTAGCTGTCATTCAAATTCTCGCACAATCGCAGCGGCGGCAGTGGCAGCAGTTTTACTGCCGTAAGGGATTGGGCTACGCTCCTATCGGGCAACACCAGAACGTGGCGTCCGCAACATCAACGCATTAGCAAGCTCGTTCGGACGGCTCGTGAGCACTAACCACGGCAATGCGCCATTGCAAGTAAGTCCCTTATCCATCCGCGAAGCGGGTTACGACTTTATTCGCAAGAAACAGCGGCGCCATTTCGGTGCTTTGTGCTTTGATACGACGAAAAATCCATCGATTTTATTTACCGCGTCGGGAGATTTGAAGCACTACACGAGTGCGGTGCGGCTAGTTAGTCACCACAGCCTACGGGTTTTCACCACCCAGTATGTACCCGCGATGTCGTCGCCGAGACGATTGGCGATGCGGTTACCAATGAACTGAAACGAAGAAATTCTGAGCCGGTTCCCCGCGCTTGCAGTTCGCGTATTCCGCTGCATCGGAATGCCGTTTGGTGGGCGCGAAGCACGCTCAGCAAATTCCCCACAAAACACCCAGCCCGCTCCCAAGCGCGAGGGTGAGGAA